>CBFGNE010000323.1:0-5163 GCA_965649995.1 uncultured Mucilaginibacter sp. | reverse complement strand
CGGAAGCGTGGATCTCGCTCATCACCCTTACTGTATTAGAAATTGTTTTGGGTATCGACAATGTGATATTCATCTCCATCCTGTCAGACAAGCTACCCGCAAGTCAACAAGCAAGGGGCCGCCGCCTTGGTTTGGCCGGTGCCATGATAACCCGTGTTTTATTGCTGCTGTCGATTACTTGGGTAATGAAGTTAACCGCACCATTGTTTAGCATAGCTGGCCTTGTTGGAGCTACAGACCCGGATTGGGTAGAGAAACTTGCCATCTCCGGCCGCGACCTGATACTCATCATTGGCGGGTTGTTCCTCATTTATAAAAGTACCGCCGAGATTCACCATAAAATAGAAGGCGAAGAAGAAGATGCCGCCAAGGTAAAACCAAAATCATTCTGGGCGACTATCTTCCAGATCATGCTGCTGGATATTGTTTTTTCCTTAGATTCTGTGATAACCGCCGTTGGTATGGCGCAACATGTAGAGATCATGATAACTGCCGTGGTAGTAGCGGTGGGTATTATGATGTGGGCATCAAACGGCGTGGCGGCGTTTGTAAACAGGCACCCTACTGTAAAAATGCTTGCGTTATCCTTCCTGTTATTGATAGGCGTTTCGCTTTTGGCAGAGGCGTTTGAACAGCATATCCCTAAAGGGTATATCTATTTTGCCATGGCATTCTCTATCCTGGTAGAGATGCTGAACTTAAAAATGCGCTCCAAACGTGCCGCTAAATCGGCAAAAGGCATCAAGGTAGTACCGACGAAGAAATAAACCGCCTCTTAAAGTGCCAAGCTAGACGGACTGCACTGCTGTACGAAAATTTATTTACGTACAGTTTTCGCACCGATTCGTATAACCTCGTACAGTTCGTACAGCCAAAAGGCGATGTGCAATAATCTGGGTTTTTCTGTGGTTTTTCGGTGTTTTTCTTTGCTTTTCCGATTTAATCCGTCACTAGTTCTTTCTTCTATTTAAACTTATTCTTTAATGCAGCCAGCTTACTCATCATATCCATTTCCGGCTCGGGAGCTGGTTTGGCGGGGCGCTGCACAAAGGGTTTTTGTTGCGGGCGGTTATCGCGCGGTTTTGCAGCAACGGGTGCTTCGCGCTTTTCGTTCTCTTTCATCGATAGCGAGATGCGCTTGCGGTTGGCATCCACTTCGGTAACGGTAACCTCTACCCTTTGATGTACTTTAAGCACCTCGTTGGGGTCTTTAATATAGCGGTTGGTTATCTGGCTTAAATGTACAAGGCCATCCTGGTGTACGCCAATATCTACAAAGGCGCCAAAGTTGGTGATATTGGTTACAATGCCCGGCAGTTTCATGCCCACCTTCAAATCGTTTATGCCGTTAACACCATCAGTAAAGCTGAACGCTTCGAACTGCTCGCGCGGGTCGCGGCCGGGTTTGGCAAGCTCGGCTATGATATCGTTGAGGGTTGGCAAACCCACTGCCTCCGAAATGTATTTTTGTAACGGGATCGATTTGCGCAGTTTATCATCCCGCATCAAATCCAGCACCTTACAGTTCATATCTTTGGCCATTTTCTCTACCAGGGCATAGCGCTCGGGGTGCACGGCACTGGTATCTAAGGGGTTTTCCGCTCCGCGTATGCGCAGGAAGCCCGCCGCCTGTTCGTAAGCCTTATCGCCAAGGCGGGCAACTTTCTTAAGCTGGTCGCGGCGTTTAAAGGCGCCGTTTTGGTTGCGGTACTCCACAATATTTTGCGCCAACTGCGGCCCAAGGCCCGATACATAGGCCAATATTTGTTTGGACGCGGTGTTCAGCTCTACCCCTACTGCATTTACGCAACTGATAACCGTATCATCCAATGAGGTTTGCAGTTTATTCTGATCCACATCGTGCTGGTACTGGCCCACGCCGATAGATTTTGGGTCTATCTTCACCAGCTCTGCCAGTGGGTCCATCAGCCTGCGGCCGATAGATACCGCACCACGCACTGTAATATCTTTATCCGGGAATTCCTCCCTTGCTACATCCGATGCGGAGTAGATGGATGCCCCGCTTTCGTTTACCATCACAATAATGGCGCCCGGCAAATTCAGGTTGCGTACAAACACCTCGGTTTCGCGGCCGGCAGTACCGTTGCCAATTGCTATCGCCTCAATTTTATAACGCTCAAATAAATGCTGTACGGTTTTCTCAGCTTCTTTCGCCTGGCCGGCACCTGTGTGCGGGTAAATGGCAGTGTTCTCTAACAATTGCCCCTGCTCATCCAGCACAACCAGTTTACAACCGGTACGGAACCCCGGGTCTATGGCCATCATACGTTTTTGCCCAAGCGGTGCGCCCAACAGCAGCTGGCGGGCATTCTCTGCAAATACACGGATGGCTTCTTCATCAGCTTTCTTTTTGGTAAGCAGGCGGATCTCTGTTTCCATGGAGGGCTTCAATAAACGCTTATAACCATCGCTAATGGCCAAACCTACCTGCGATGATGCAGCGTTGCGCCCCTTCACAAACTCGCGCTCCAGCAGGGCTAAGGCATCTTCTTCGGTTGGTTTAATGTCCAGCCAAAGGATCTCCTCCTTTTCGCCGCGGCGCATGGCCAGGATGCGGTGAGATGGTGCCGATTTCACCGGCTCCGTCCAATCAAAGTAATCTTTGTATTTAATGCCCTCTGCCTCTTTGCCATCGGCAACTTTTGATTGAAAAGTGCCTTTCTCGGTGAACAGCTCGCGCATTTTGGCGCGGGTTTCGGCATGCTCGCTAATGTACTCGGCAATAATGTCGCGGGCACCGGCCAAAGCTTCCTCGGTATTCTTTACGCCCTTTTCCTCGTCTATATATTTACCGGCTTCCAGTTCCGAGTCAAAATTCTTTTGTTCCAGCAGTACATCTGCCAGCGGTTGCAGCCCTTTTTCGCGGGCGGCGGTTGCGCGGGTTTTGCGTTTGGGGCGGTATGGCAGGTAAATATCCTCCAGCAGTACCATGGTTTCGGCAGCGTTTACTGTGGCTTCCAATGCCGGCGTAAGCTTGCCCATATCGGTAAGCGATTTCAGGATGGCCTCGCGGCGTTTATCCAGATCGCGTAGCTGCTGAACCCGGTCGCGGATGGCGGCCACCTGCACTTCGTCCAGGCTGCCGGTTGCTTCTTTACGGTAACGGGAAATGAAGGGCACAGTTGCGCCTTCGTCTAACAGAGCTATAGTTGCGCTTACCTGTTTGCTGCCAACAGAAAGTTCTTGCGCTATTTTGATGTTGTATGATTCCATTTTTTGTGATTACACCGATTACTGACTGCGATTCCACCGATGGCGATTGATTCCACCGACTGGAGGCCACATCATTTACCGGGACTGCGAAGTTGGCACTCTTTAGCCACAAATCAAATTAGATTTTTTTAAACGAATGTTGATGAGGCAATTTCATTTAACCAAAAAAGCCACCGCTTACACGATGGCTGCTGCTGAATATATGATGGACTTTTGCAAAGGTAATTTTTATAATATAGTCATATCGTTTGTGGCCGCCACAAACTTGTTGGTTACTTTTTCTTGTTTGTTGGTTGCAATCAATTCGCTTTGGTTTACGGTTGCAGACTGGTCGTGAGTTAAGTTGTACTCGTTAACGTTGCCTTTTATATCTGCTTTGGCGCGGTCGTTTACGGTGATGCATGCTTTGTAAGCATCAAGGTTTAACTGTGCTGATGCATTGTTGAACAAATCAACATTCAGGTCTATCTTAGACAGGTTACCAAAAGATTTAACTTCGGAGTTGTCGTAAGCAGAGATGGCGCGCAAATCGGCAGCGGTTACCCAAACCACTAAGGTTTTGGCGTTGTATGATGCAATACGTAATACGCCGTTATCGTTTTGCACCATGGCGCTTTCTGCGTAGTACTTGTTGTAAACCTTTACCTGGTCGGCGGCGCCGTCTGATACGAACAGTTGCACATTACCGCGGATCTCGATTTTTTTGATCTGGCTAACGTTGGTAAGCACGGTGCTTACTTCTTCTTCGGCTTTGTTATTTGTTGCTGCAAAGGTGGTTGTTACGGTACCTAAGGCTAAAGTAACGATGGTTGCTATGGTTATGATTGAAGTTTTCATGATTGATAATATTTTGATTATGAATGTTTTTGTGTTTTCTGTTTCATTAAATACACACTTATGACGCACCCAAACGGCATCCGTTACAGCGGTTTTCGGTGTATTAGATGTATGGCAGGATATTATCGGTGAACGGTAGAAATGGGTCGGCGAAAAAGGTGAAGACAAATAGAGGTTTGAGCCGGTGAGATGGGCTGGGGTCAGGATGATAAGTCCAAAAAGTGAATTAATCAAAAGCTCCCCCTTCAGGGGGCTGGGGGGCTAGGCTAAAACGGTACGATCACCTTAAAACTCAAATTCCTCCCGATGTTGTAGATGCCCAATCGGCCATTGGGCGAGCTGTTATAGTACTCAAAATACTTCAACCTGTTCAGGTTGGATTGATAAGCTACATCAAACAAGTTATCGGCCTGCAGAAACAGGTCAAACAAGGGCTTGCCGCCTTTGCGGGTTACCGTGGTACTGATACCTGTGTTGACGAGCGTATACCCCGGCGTAGCGGTTTCGGTATTGTTGAGGGCGTAGAAACGATTTTGGGTTGAATACATATCGGCTTCCGCACGTAGGGTAACCTTGCTGAAAATTCCGTACGTGCCTTGCAACTTGACAACCAAAGCCGAGCGAATATGCAGTGGCGGGATAAAGGGCAGGTACTTTGCCGCACCGTTTGATTGCGCTATCAGCTTTTCATTCTGGTTTAACCCTACCACGTAAGCAAGGCTATTATTTAGGCTGAACCATTTTAGGTTATGCGGGTGCAGGTTAAAGCTGAATTCAGCGCCGTATAAACGCGCTTTAGATTGCTGGTACTGGTAGGTGCTGTTGCCGGGGACAATGATTACCGGGTTGCCGTTCTCATCATCCAGCCGCGATTGGTAAATGTAGTTCTGTACCTGGTTATTAAACACTTCGGCGGTGATGTCTGCATCCTTCAGGTAGGCGATAAAGCCAATATCTTCCTGCAAATTAAACTCGGGTACAAAGTTGCGGTTGCCCAGGTAAACAATGTGCGCGCCGGGATCGAGCCCGTTGCTGCCTATTTCGGTAATATTTGGTGCGCGGTAGCCCCTCGCAATATTTGCTTTTATCAAT
>CBFGNE010000322.1:0-5175 GCA_965649995.1 uncultured Mucilaginibacter sp. | reverse complement strand
TTTTACATCATGCACACGTAATATATTTGCGCCTTTCGTAAGGGCAATTGTATTTAAAATGGTTGTACCATTTAAAGCATCTTCGGCATTGGTTCCTAATAAGCCATATATCATCCGCTTGCGCGAGATACCCGCCAATACCGGCAATTGCAATACATCAAATTCCTGCATCCGGCTCATCAATTGATACCCTTGTTCCGCCGTTTTTGCGAAGCCAAATCCAGGGTCGACAATGATATCGTGAACACCCAATTGCTTTAGCTGATATATCTTCTTTACGAAATAGTCAAACACCTCGGCAAATACGTCATCGTACTGTGCCTGCTGTACCATGTTTTGCGGCGTACCCTTCATATGCATTAAAATAAAAGGCACCTGCAATTTGGCAACCGTGGCAAACATATCAGCATCCAGGCTACCGCCCGATATATCGTTAACAATATGCGCACCGGCCTTTATCGCTGCTTTGGCAACACTTGCGCGGAAAGTGTCTATCGATAGGATTGCATCCGGAAAGTTCTGTGCGATGGCAGCCACAGCAGGTAACAAGCGCTCGGTTTCTTCTTCAACAGAAATGTCCCCCGCGCCCGGGCGGGAAGAGTAAGCACCGACATCGAGTATTGCAGCACCATCGGCTAACATTTTTTCGGCCTGCTGCAATACGGATGCGGTATCGGTTTTGCGGCTGCCGGCGTAAAAAGAATCGGGGGTGATATTGATAATACCCATCACTTTTGGCAAAGACAGATCAATCAATTTGCCACCCGCATTCAGCGTTACTTTTTTCCGAAAAAATGTATCTTTAGCCACTTGGTTGTTGCAATGTTGTAAGGTTGCAAAGTTAATGCGAATTGCTGCTACGTTTAGCGTAAAATATAACATTTCAACCTTACAACATTCCAACCTTACTACAAGAATGGCAACATTCCAACATTTCAACTTTACAACGTTTCAACTACCTTGAGCAACACCGCAGCAGAATACGAAGCCGTTATTACCCATTGCAAGAGCCTTTTTATGAAAAAGACCCGCGATTATGGTACCGCATGGCGCATCCTTAGGCCAAAATCAATTACCGACCAGATATTTATCAAAGCGCAGCGCATCCGCACGCTCGAAGAAAAACAGGTATCGAAAGTGGGCGAAGATATCACCGGAGAATATATCGGCATTGTAAATTATTGCGTTATAGCCATGATGCAATTGGATAGTACCGACGAAACGCCTTATGAAATAGCCGCCGACCATGTAGAAAAACTTTTTGATGAAAAGGCGCAGGAAACAAAAGAATTAATGTTTGCCAAAAACCACGATTACGGCGAGGCCTGGCGCGATATGCGCATCAGTAGCTTAACCGATTTGATACTGATGAAAATCCTCCGTGTAAAACAAATTGAAGATAATGAAGGCAAAACTTTGGCATCCGAAGGGGTTAAAGCCAACTACCAGGACATGCTGAACTATTCAGTTTTCGCACTGATTAAATTAGGGGTGTCATGAAAAACGCCTTAATTTGGTTTTGCAGGATAGCTGTAGGTTTGCTCTTCATCTTCTCGGGGTTGATAAAGGCTAACGACCCGCTTGGTTTTTCCTATAAGCTGGAAGAATACTTCGAGGTGTTCCACCTTACTTTTCTGAATGGTTTTGCCCTTAGCGCTGCCATCATCTTGTGCGCGCTGGAAATGCTGCTGGGCTTCGCCTTGTTGGTAGGTACGCGTGCGGTAAAAGTGGTTTGGGGCTTGTTATTGCTGATCGTATTTTTCGGCTTCCTTACATTTTATTCGGCCTACTTTAAAGTGGTGCAAACCTGTGGCTGCTTTGGCGATGCCATCCCGCTTACGCCATGGCAGTCCTTTGGTAAGGATATGGTGTTGCTGCTGCTGGTACTGGTACTTTTTGTAAACCGCAAGGTTATTCAACCGCTCGTTAAACAAAAAACCGGGGATCAATTATTAATAGGCGCAACCGTTTTATCAATTGGCTTTGGTTTGTACACCTATAATTTCTCGCCGATTGTAGATTTCCTGCCTTATAAAATTGGCGCGAACATATTAGACGGGATGAAAACACCGCCGGGTGCGCCCGCCGATGTTTACGAAGTGACCTACCACCTCAAAAACAAAAAAACCGCCGAAACAAAGGTAATGACCGATAAGGAATACCTTAAAACTGCCATCTGGAAGGATACCAACTGGGAAATTGTGGGCAACCCCGAAAGCGTACTCCTAAAAAAAGGCTTCGAACCAAAAATACGTGACCTGAATATACAAGATGCCGAAGGGAATAACTACAACCAGGAATTATTATCGAGCCCGTTTTATAGCTTAGTAATTGTAGCCTATAACCTGGAAGAAACTGACGAGCAGGCGATTGGCCGTATTAATGCGTTATCGGCAAACCTTATCCAAAATTTCAACACACGTGTAATTTTACTTACTTCTAACCCACCGCAAAGCGCGCAGGCCTTTGCTAAGAAGAATAAACTGGTAAGCGAGTTGTTTTATGCCGATGGCGTGCCGCTGAAAAGCATGGTACGCGCCAACCCGGGCGTTATTTTATTAAAGAACGGCACGGTTATCAATAAATGGCATTACCACAACCTGCCCAAATACGAGGATTTGGTAAAGGAATATTTTAGCAAGCAATGAGCAGGGTATATTTAATAGGATTTATGGGCTGCGGCAAAACCAGTTGGGGCAAAAAACTGGCTGCAGGATTGGGGTATAACTTCATCGACCTTGACCACAGCCTTGAGGCACAAGTTGGCTGTACTATAGCCGAGTACTTTGCAAGCCACGGCGAAGAAGCCTTTCGCAAGCTGGAATCGAAAGTATTAAAAACGACGGAATACCCCGAAAATGTGATCGTATCTACCGGCGGCGGCTTGCCCTGCTTTTTCGATAATATGGACTGGATGAATAGCCACGGGCAAACGCTCTACATTCAATTATCGCCCAAAGGTTTGGCATCGCGGTTGGAAAATGCTAAAACGCCCCGCCCCGTACTGCAAGGCAAAAAAGGCGATGAGTTAGTGGCTTTTATTGAGCAAAAATTAGCCGAACGCGAAGGCTTTTACCTGCAAGCCACACACTATGTGGATGGAATTGATATGAGCGTAGAGAAGTTGGCGGAGATTGTGGGGCATAAACCGCCTGCATAAAGCTGTAGAGACATCCCACCTTAGTTACACCAAATAAACCGCATCCTCTTCTCCCTCTTCATCTAACACAACATTTACGTGTTCTTTAATAACGGTGGAAAGGGCGATACCTGCATAATCGGTAGTAACGGGGAAACTTTTGTGGTTACGGTCTACAAGTACCACGGTACGGAGTTTTTTGAGGGGGACATCCAGGAATATACCGAAGCCGTAGGCAAGCGTTTTGCCGCTATTGAGCACATCATCAACCAGTATAATTACCTTATTGCTGCACTCTTCTATCTCAAAATTTATTTTTGCATTCAGGCTGGTGCTGTCTTTTTCCAGTTCGATAGTAAGCAGGCTGCTGCTAAAGGGAGCGATTTTGTCTAATACTTCTTTTAACCTTTCGGCCACACGGTTGCCGCGGGGCAGGATGCCTGCGATAAGTATTTCTGTTTCGTCGAAATTATCTTCCAGTATCTGGTAGGCAATACGGTCTATCTTTTGCTGTATTTGCGTACTGTTCAATATCAGGAGTTTCTTATCGGGCATGGTGGTTTGTATTATCCTCCAAATATATCGCTTTGGGCAGCTTTATGTAGTTCTTCTACGAATTTTTTAACCTTTTTTGTGTTTCTAAAAATCGATATCGTTGTGGGCTGTAGCACATTTCCGGCAGGGACGCTATTTACAAGTATAGACTCCCCATCGGGTATAATTGTAAGTACTTCGGCAAAAAGAAACTTCCAAACGCTTGTCCTACACCAAAAATATCCGATCTTATAAACTGCCACGCTTGTAAATCCACTGTCTTTCAAAGCTTGTTTTATCGTGTCGATTTTTAATCCAGGAATATGGTATCGTAAAAATCTGCGCTGTTGCCTTAATCGCCAGGCTATAAAAGCTTCGAAAGTTAGAGCAACAACAGTACAATTTATCGCCCTGTTCAAATTGGGATCATCGTAAATAATATCCCTCCCAAGCATTACCAAGCAGCCAATCAATGGGATCAAAAAGACAATCATTAATAATTCGCGATTAAAAAAATATGCCACTGTTCTGGGCCACTTTTCAGACTCTTTTATCTTAGCGATTTCTTTCGCTGTTATTATTCCGTTCACCCCTTCACATACGGATAATACACAAAATTCGCTCCCTCGGGCACTACCACAAACAGGCACATAAAATCGTGCGGGTTTTTGTAGGTGCCGAGGAAGCGTTCTTTTAATTCCGGTTTGATGATACCGCGCTCGGTAAATTCTTCTATGGTAGAGGCGTGGATGCTCCACTCGGTGTTGAGTTCGTTGCGGTCGAGGATTACCTCGCCCAGTTCGATCTCATGCTGATGAGCCACAAATATGGGATGCAGTGACAAACCCTCGAGCATAATTTCTACAGCTACCTCGCGGATAGATTCATTAAAAAGTTTCAGGTCACGCTCCAGGCTTACCAGCGGGCTTTCCTTTTTTGGTTTATTGGGTTCTCCGCCGGTTTCATTCAGCAGTTCTTCGGGATCCATATATTAAGTGCTATGCGTTCGTAAATGGGTTAATTATTCCTGCGGCGGTTTCGGCTTCATCTTGGCCGCGTTAAATCGAGGCTTAAAACCAACAGGTTTTGGCGTGGCTTCTTCCGCAGGAGCTTCCTGTGCTGAAGGGGCTTCAGTAACCGGCGCTGCAGGTGTTTCTGCCACTGGCTCCACTATCTCCGGTTTAGCTGTTTCTTCTACCGCCGGCTTGGGTGTCACCATTTTCATATTGAAACGCGGCTTAAAACCGGGCTTTGGTGCGGTGGCTTGAACAGCTGTTTCTGTCTTTGTTTCTTCTTCGGTAGTAGTAGTAGTTGTTGCAGCTTGTTCTTCAACTTTATCCTCGACAGGTTCAGTAGGCTTGGGAGCAGCCATCTTCATATTGAAGCGTGGTTTAAACCCAGGCTTCGGTGCTGCCGCGGCCGCTTCATTTTCCGCTTTAACTCCTTCGCTTGTTAAAGATGCAGGTTCTTCGGTTTTCTCTTCAACAGGTTCAGCAGTCTTT
>CBFGNE010000321.1:0-5177 GCA_965649995.1 uncultured Mucilaginibacter sp. | reverse complement strand
CCTTCCAGTGCGTATTTGGTGAGGACGGTACCGCTTATAGGGTTTACAATTTTTCCTTTGTTAATATCGTCCTGTATCTTCGCTACTGATTTTTCCAGCGGGCCTTTCTCGGCAGAAATGCTGCGGTTTTGCGTGGCGATGTTCGATTCATTTAGCTTTAGTTGCTGTTTAGATACGGCTATCTGTTTCCGCATCTGATCTATCGCGGCATCAATATCATCCAGTTGTTTTTGTGTAGCCGCGTCGGCTTTTAAAAGGTTTTGGGTGCGCGTGCGTTCCCTTAGCTGCTGGGCCAACTGCGCTTCCTGCACGGCTATTTGCTTCTGGGTGAGTTCGATAGAAGGCATGGGGTTGGTTTCTTTTTTGCGCAGCGATTGGATAGTGGCCTGCACCTGTTGTTGTTGCAGCACTGTGCCCGATACATCAATATTGCCTGCGATTGCACCCCGTTGCAGGTTGTCGCCCTCCTTTACAGGGAATGACAGGATCTTGCCGTTTTGCTCTGCCGATACAACCACCTCGTCTGATTCGAACACTCCCGAGGCATCTGTTTGCAGTTTGTTATTATTGCAGGCCGAGGCAAGCACTGTAAGCGTAAATAGTATAGCTGATAATTTTTTCATTTTTATTTTGGATAAGCGGTTAATTGCCTGAGGTTGTTTTGCGATCGTATTGTGCCATTAGCAGTTGCACCTGGTGGAGGGTACGGTCTTGCCTTGCGCGTGCTTCTGCATTAATATCAAGCAGGTAGTCGTTGGCTGTCATCACGCCGTTTTGCAGCTGCACGGCCGAAGTTTGTTTTACCGAACTGCGCAGTTTGATGATCTCGTCGTCCGAGCGGATCAGTTCGCGGTAGCGGTCCACATCCGCATTTTGCTGGCGCAGCGTAAGGTTAGTGTTGAACAGGAAAGTGTTCTTCCTGTCGGCAACCATATCCTGGTTGTTTTTACTAATGAGTTTAGATTTGTGGTAGGTGTACAGCCCGGCCATATTCCAGCTGAGGCGTACGCCCGTAATGTAATAAGATGAAAGGCCCGATGCCAGGAAATTTACCGGCGATGGATTGCCTATCCCTCCCTGGAAAAAAGCGCTTAGTTGCGGGTAATTACTCACTTTAGTAAGGCGTTGCTGCTCGGCGTACGAGCGCATTTGAAGGTTGTAAGCCTTTAGCTCGGGCCTGTTTATGGAATCTGTCAACACCGGCTCTGCTGGTTTTGTAAATACGGTATTGGTATCTATCGGTTGGTTAATGAAGGCAGCAAGCATATCGGCATATGCCTTGCGCGATGCTTTAAGTTCGATAGTGTGCTGGTCGGCAGTAAGCAATTCGGCTTTGAGCTTATTTACGCTGCTCATAAAGCCGGTGCCGTTATCCACGGCAGCCTGTACTTTTGCAATGCCTGTCCTGATGTCAGTTTTTGATATTTCCGATTGCTCCAACTGCCCTTCTATCAATATAATGCCGAAGAACAATTGGTTAATACGGCCTTTTAACTGGAAAAGCTCAGCATCCAGGTTGGCCTGTTGTATATCGGCTTCGGTGCCGCTAATGGTGCGTTTTTGTTTGTTGATGGCAAAATCGGTAAGCGTTTGCGATACCTCGCCATGCAGGTTATACTGGGTTTTAGAAACGGTTGGCACATTAAAGCCCGGAACAGCAATACTCGTCACCTCCGACTGGTAAGTAGCCTGCCCGTTGACACTGAATTGCGGGAAAACGCCTTTGGCAATATTATCGATGTTGTATGCTTTGGTTTGCTCAATAAGCCCGCGCTGTTTGGTAAGGGGGTAGTTCAGCTCGGCCTGCCGGTAGCATTGCTCCAGGCTCAGCGTGTTTGCCGCCTGCCCCAAAACACTGCCGGGGGCTAACAGGACGAACAAGCATCCTGCTGCGTATGATAGCAATTTATTGGTCATTTTATTTAGTATTTAGTTTTAATCATTTGTTTAATTGTGGTGCAAAAAAATAGGGTATTACCCTAAGCCTCACCCTGCCCTCTCCTTTGGAGAGGGTTCTATTAAGTCAACTCGCCACGCGGACCTAACCGCCACGCTTTTCCATTCTCCCCATTACCCTTAAGACGAATGAGCCCGCCAAACATTTTAAATTAAATGCATTTATTTCACCATAATCATTTCCTTCATCCATTGCGGGATGAGCTTCTTCCGTTCTATCATCAGCGCTTCGAACTCCGCGCGGTCTTTAATGCCAGCCCTTGCCATTAATAATGTGCTGGCAATAAAAGGGAAAATAATAAGCCCCATCATGTTGGCCATTAAATGCATCGGATGGATCTTTTTGATGACACCCGCCTCCATCTTCTCGCTCATATTTTGCAAAAACGCCGCCCTCAATTTTTTCATCTCCTCCAGCAATGGGTTCTGCTGTTTGCTCTCGTCAAAATGGCCCGACTGCAACAGGTTCAACACAAAAAAGGGCAGATCGGGGTTGGCTAACAACATATCAATGTACCTGCCCACCAAAAACTCCATCTGATCTTCCACTGTGCGCGGTGTGTTTTTTATCTCATCCATCATCACCCCAAGAAACAGGGAAAGATTCTCGCGCATGATTAGCTCAAACAACTTTTCTTTGCTACGGAAATAGTAGTTCAGCAACGCCAGGTTAATGCCGGCTTCTTCGGCAATGTCACGGGTTTTTGTGGCTGCAAAACCTTTTTGCGTAAATAATTTTTTAGCCGCAGCTTTTATCTTCTCCTCTGTCGATAGGTCGCGGGGTACGTCATCTTTCTTTTTCGCCAATGCTGTATAATTTATAAACAGCACAAATGTAGGGCGTTAGTTTGATTTAAACAAATATTTTAAACAAATGATTAAATTTTGAATAGACACGAATTTCATGAATAAGGACGAATTACACTAATCGTAGTGGCAACATTAAACGCATTTTTTAACCGCAGAGCGGCGCAGAGAAAGAAACGCAGAGATTCACAGAGCTTTAACGATAAACTCTCTGTGTCTCTCTGCGAATACTCCGTGTTTCTCTGCGGTTAAATTAAAAATTGCTTAACCTGTAAAATTTGTGTTCTTTATGGTTTCGCAGTAGCTTTTACGTATTTAGCCGTACGTGCATCTTTTAAAACACCCTTCCAATTCAATCCATATCCAAAATCGTAGGTATGCCCTTCGCTGTCCACATAGCATTTCATATCATGTGGCACGTCTTCAAATTGTGCCTCCGCGGTTTTCATATCAGCAGGCATTTGTAGGGGCAACAGTGCCGATGGCTCCGCTTTTCCGGTTAGGATATCCAGGCTTGCCTGGCCCTGCACGCCAAAATCTACAATAATGGCATTAGCTTGTTTCTCCAGTTCGGCAAATACCATTGGGTTGCTTAGGTTTACCGATACAATAACCGGCTTGCCCTTCATCTTTGTATAAGTATCGGTCACCATGGCTAAATCGGTTGAGTTGGTTGATGTTTCCGATTTACCCTTATAGCTGCGGTTGGTGAATTTCTCCAGCGGGTCGCCACCGGCGAGGCTGGTTTCGCGCGCAGTTTCGGCGGTGTACTTGCCATATTGCAGCGATACCGGTAAATAACCGTTGCCACCTGCTGCAACGTCATCGGTACTGTAACCGCCGTGGCCTATAGGGCTGGCAATAAATACCAGCGCGTAGTCTGCCTCGTCGGGGTTATCGGTTACCTTAAAATATTTTTTAACGGTTTCCATATTCACAGGGTATTCGTTTTTTTCGGGGGTTTTCATGCCCAAAAAGTTAACGCCGGCCGGGGTGAATTATTTGGGGATATAAACGGTTTTGCCGGTTTGCAAGGGCAAAACATTCCCTTTGTTCTTCAGCATCACTATCGATTTTAGCTGCGCCTGGTAGCCTGCCGCCATAAAATCGGCACTGCCCACGGTTTTTTTGGTTACATCAGGGTCCAGGTAAGGGTTCTCAAACAAACCTGTGCGGAAGATACCTCTTAACAAACGCACGGCAGATTGCTCAAATCGGGTACGCATAAATGCTTCGCCGTGTTCTTTAACGCCCATTTGGTAGGCAGCTATTACCGGCACCATATCGTTGTTGCCGCCAAATTGGTCAACGCCGGCCATCAAAATTTTGTAGTGGCGCTCGGCAATGGTTGCCTTCTCCATCCCCCAGGATTTACCCGACAGGAAGCTGTTGAGCACCGTTTCGTCGCCGGTAACCAGCCAATCGGTACATACCACGCCATCGTATTTGTACTTGTTGCGCAGCAGGTCGGTAATAATGTACTTGTTATAGTTGTTGGCTACGTCCTCGTGGTTTTTGGTATCCTGTTTCCAGCTAATGGTATAGTATGGCATCACCGCAGCAGCCATGCCTGTTTTGCCATTTAACTTAAATGCACCCTGTGTAAAAGGTATAAAATGCTGCTGGAAGTTATTGCCGGGGTACACCGCATACTTGCCGAAACCATAATGTGCATCGCGGCCACCTTCTCCTGCGCCGCCGCCCGGCCAGTGTTTTACCATGGCGTTTACGCTGTTAAAGCCCCAGCCGTCCTTAATTTCTTTATCGCCCATAGAGGTTTGGAAACCATCGATATAAGCCCTCGCCATATCGGCAGCCAGTTGCGGGTCTTCACCAAAGGTGCCGCTAACGCGATTCCAGCGCGGGTCGGTAGAGATATCCACCTGTGGCGACAAAGCGGTAGCAATGCCTAATGCACGGTATTCCTGCGCGGCTATGTGCCCAAAGTTTTGCGTAACCGATGGGTCGAACGTGGCAGCCATACCCAGCGAACCCGGCCACATAGAAATATTGCCGCCTGCACCGGCGTTAAACTCGGCCGTTGCCAGCGTGCCGTGGCGCGGGTCGGAGCTGTTGTTGTTTGGGATACCCAGCCCTATGCCCTCTACAAAAGCCTGTGCGTTGTTGTTCCATTTGGCGGCAATCTCCGGGCTTTGTACCGAAGTGATGAGCACGTGACGTACGTTATCGTTCTTTAAAAATGTTTTTTGCTGATCTGACAAGTCCCAGGCATTGGCTCCGCTTTCTCCAAAAACTTTACCGCCATAGGTACCCGCAAATGGTCCTGCCGGTGCCGATGGGATAGGCTGGTGGCGGCTGTATAGCATTAAACCTGCAATTTGCTCTACGCTCATTTTAGTGGCAAGGTCCTTGGCGCGTACATCAACGGGCAGGCGCCAGTCTTCATACTTATC
>CBFGNE010000320.1:0-5206 GCA_965649995.1 uncultured Mucilaginibacter sp. | reverse complement strand
TTATCCATTACCACGTGGGTATAAAAGTGCTTTAAGTTGGGGTTATCCATCAGGTGCTGTTTAGAAAACAATTCAAAATGGTTCATGTCGCGGGTGTTTACAATCAGCACAAAATCGTAAGTGCCGGTTACATAATAGCACTGGGCAACTTCGGTGCAGTTTTGCATTTCGGTTTTAAATTTGTCTATAGCTTTCGAGCTGCCCTCGTGCAGTATCACATCCACCACGCAGGTAATGCTAAAGCCTGCCGCCTTTGGCGAAATTACAGCAATATCCGCCTCAATATATTTTTCGGCCCGCAACCGGGTTATCCTCCGCTGTATGGCGCTTTGGCTTAGGTTAACCACCTGGCTTAGCTCTTCGGTAGTAAGTTTATTATTTTTTTGCAGCTGCTGCAAAAGCAGCGTATCAAAATTATCCAGTGTTTGCATATTATTCCCGGCAATGGTAATTAATTGCACAATTTAACCTTTAAATGCGGGGATACGCAAAAATAATGCTCCATAACGCCTATATTTTTGCATAAACAATAAAAAACATGAAATATATAACTGCAGAAGATGCGCCTAAGGCCCTTGGCCCTTATTCGCAAGCCGTAAGAACGGGGAATTTACTGTACTGCTCGGGGCAAACACCCGTAGACCCGCTTACCATGAAAATAGCCGCCGGCACTATTGAAGACGAAACAAAAAGAGCAATAGCAAACCTGGAGATAGTGTTGCAGGCCGCAGGGCTTACGCTGCAAAATGTTGTTAAGGTAAATGTGTTTTTAACAGATATGGAAATGTTTGCTGCCATGAACGGGGTTTACGCACAATGCTTTGGCACTAATAAGCCGGCAAGGAGTACCGTAGCTGTTAATGGCCTGCCAATGGGCGCCCGGGTAGAGATAGAATGCATAGCAGAATTTAACAATTAAACGCAACCATCATGAACAATACAAATATTACCCTCCCCCCAAATAGCATATTTTCGCTGGCCGAAATTCAACAGCTAAGGACCGAAACAAAAGGCACGCAGCAAGTGATCCACCTGAATAATGCGGGTGCCGGCTTAATGCCCGATGTTGTTACCCAGGCGCAGCTCGCCCATATCAATCTCGAAGCAGAAATAGGCGGGTATGAAGCGTCGGCATACAAGGTAAACGAGATAAATTCATTTTATACCGAGGCAGCCCTGCTGTTTAACACCAAGCCAGCCAACATTGCCTTTACCGCCAGCGCAACAGATTCTTACACCCGCGCGCTTTCTTCTATCCCCTTTGCCCAGGGCGATATTATCCTTACGGATAACGACGATTTTGTATCGAACCAAATTCAATTCCTGTCCCTTCAAAAAAGATTTGGGGTAAAAATTGTGCACATTGATAATTCGCCGATTGGTGGCGTGGATCTTAACGACCTGCAACAAAAGCTTAAAACATTGCAGCCAAAACTACTGGCCATTACCCACATACCTACCAACTCGGGCCTGGTGCAGCCCGTGGAGCAAATTGCTGCTATTTATGCCGATTACCTGCAATTGCACCACGGCAAAACCTGGTATATATTGGATGCATGCCAGTCGGCCGGGCAAATGAAATTGGATGTGCAGCAACTTAAATGCGATTTTTTAAGTGTTACCGCCCGTAAATTTTTAAGGGGGCCACGCGGTACCGGGATACTTTATATAGCCGATAACGCGCTGGATGCCGGGCTGGAACCCCTGTTTATTGATATGCGCGGTGCCGAATGGCAAAGCAAAGATACTTACCGGCAACAGCCCGGCGCTAAACGGTTTGAGGACTGGGAGTTTGCCTACAGTACCGTAATAGGCACCAGCGCCGCTATTGCTTACTGCCGCAATATTGGCGAAGAACGGATATGGCAACAGGTGAAGCTTTTATCGGGCATACTTCGGGATAAATTAAGTGGTATAGATGGGCTGAGGCTTTTAGATAAAGGGCCGCAACTGGCCAGCCTGGTCACCTTTACGGTACAGCACTCCGACCCGGTATTTATTGTAAGCGAGTTGCTAAAACGTAAAATTAATGTGGTACCCAGTTACCGGGCATTCGGCGTAATTGATTTTGACGAGAAAGGCGTAAAATGGGCGGTAAGGGCATCGCCTCATTATTACAATACGCTGGATGAGTTGGAGATTTTCACCGAAAGTTTGCAGGAGATATTAAAAGCGGGCAGGTAAAAAGCCCCCTCTAAATCTCCCCCGGAAGGGGAGACTTTAGCTTCGTCGCCTCGTTTTTTTAAGTCCTACCACCGGTCCTGCCGGCAGGTAGGTTTATTCCATGCTGGCTTCCGTCCTCGCAGGATATTTCGATAGCAGACCCTGCGCATGTAGGACAAGTCGGGGAATATGCTTTTACAACCGGGGTAATAAATTTGCTTTCTCATTTTGGCTACACATACCCTCAATTAGGCAACAGCCATAAATTCCTGCCTGCGCACCTTTGTTGTGTTAATTAAAATATAAATTTATATGGCACATCAACAGGAAAATGATAAGGGGGTTAAAGTTTGGTTCATTACGGGCGCTTCGCGCGGATTTGGGCGTGTTTGGGCCGAGGCCGCGCTAAAACGTGGCGATAAAGTTGCAGCCACCGCACGTAGGCCGGATAGCCTTGCGGAACTAAAAGAAAAGTACGCCGAAAACGTGCTAACGCTGCAACTGGACGTTACCGATCACGAACAAGTAAGGGCGGTCGTGGAGCAGGCGCACGCCCACTTTGGCAGGCTGGATATCGTACTGAACAATGCGGGTTATTCGCTGGTGGGCACCATTGAGGAAGCCGGCGTAGCCGATGTACGCGCGCTTTACGAAACCAATATTTTTGGCACACTGGCCGTGATACAAGCGGCTTTACCCCTGCTGCGTAAACAGGGTGGCGGCCATATCCTGGGCACATCCAGCGGCCTTGGGCATGTAGTACTACCGGTTATTGGGTACTACTGCTCTTCTAAATGGGCTTTCGAGGCTATCCACGAAAGCCTTGCCGCAGAGGTAAAAGCTTTTGGCATTAAAGTAACTATAATAGAGCCGGGTGCTTATGCCACCGAATTTGGGAGCCCCGAGTCGTTAAAATTTGCCGAGGGGATGAATATCTACACCGATTTAAAAAGGGATTTTGCAGCTGGTTTGCAGGATATGCAACGGGGCGACCCGGATGCTACGCCGCAGGCGCTGTTCCAGATTGTAGATGCCGAAAACCCTCCTTTGCGGTTTAACCTTGGCAGCCACAACCTTCCCTGGGTGCGAAGTGCTTATGCCGAGCGGCTGGCTACCTGGGAGGCCTGGCAGGAGGTGTCGGAGTCGGCGCAGGGCAATTAGGTAATTTATAGGTAAAGAATAAAACGATAACCGGTAATTGAAAAGATTATCGGTTATTATTGTATTGAAATCAGCATGAAAAAAGAAGATAACGGCCAACCGAATTTTCAATCGTTAACGGAGATACACCGGGCCTTTGGCTTACCCAAGCCCCTTCACCCGCTTATTAGTTTAATAGATGGGGCAAGCAACCAACTGGTTGTGCCCTGCTTGCCGCAACCACATGTGCTCAACTTTTATAAAATATCATACAAACCACAACGCAGCGGCAAGTTAAAATACGGCCAGCATTATTACGATTTTGATGAAGGCGGGCTGATGTTTGCAGCGCCCAACCAGGTGATAGGCGCCAACCACAGCAACCAGCCCGGCGAGTGCTCGTTGTATACCCTATTGATACATCCCGATTTTTTGTGGAGCTATCCGCTGGCAAAAAAGATAAAACAGTATGGCTTCTTCTCTTACTCAACAAACGAGGCGCTGCATCTGTCAGACAAGGAGAAGGCAACCATCATATCTATTTTTAAAAATATTGAAGAGGAACTAAACAGCAGCATTGACGACTTTAGCCAGGATGTGATCATTTCGCAGGTAGAGCTATTACTAACTTACGCCAACCGTTTTTATAAGCGCCAGTTTATTACCCGCAAGGCCGTAAGTAACCATCTGCTGCAAAGGCTGGAAGACATTTTGGATGAGTATTTTGGCAGCGACAAGTCCTTAACCGAGGGTATCCCCACGGTGCATTACCTGGCCGATAAGCTGAATATTTCGCCAAGTTATTTAAGCGATATGCTGCGCTCGCTCACCGGGCAAAACGCACAGCAGTTAATACATCATAAACTGATAGAAAAGGCGAAGGAGAAGTTATCCACCAGCAACTTATCGGTAAGCGAGGTAGCTTACAAACTCGGCTTTGAGCACCCTCAATCTTTCAACAAACTGTTCAAGGCAAAAACCAACCTTTCGCCATTGGCGTTCAGGCGGTCGTTTAATTGATGGCTGTAAACGGCCGTCCTTCCCGTCTCCGCAGGTATTTTACATTTATTGATTTTGTTATGGATTTTATGCCCAAATTGCATCATAGCCATATAACCTTATTAATAGCATGAAAAAGCACCTGTTGTTAACCTTCATTTTAAGCGCAACCCTATATTGCACCTGCGCTTACGCACAAACTGCCAAAGAAACGGCACTGGAAAAAGCAAAAAACGGCGTTAAGCTTGGCGACGAGGACAAGTTTGAGGAAGCGCTGAAGCTGTTGGATGAGGCACAAAAACTCGATCCGGACAACGTTACCTATCCTTACGAGATCACCTACATTTATTACAGGCAGGAAAAATACCAGGCCGTGATTGATGTGTTGGAAAAACTAAAGGAACGGCAGGGCAGCTACGACCGCATTTACCAGCTTTTGGGCAACAGTTACGATAATTTAAAGCAAAGCAATAAAGCCATTGCCATTTATGAGGAGGGGCTAAAAAAGTTCCCGCGCTCCGGTCCGCTGTATTTGGAGCGCGGTATAATGCCACTGATACAAAAGGATTACAACGGCGCATTGAACTATTTTGAGAAGGGCATAGAGCTTGCGCCGGAGTTTTCGTCCAATTACTACCGGGCAGCAACGCTATATTTAGATTCGGAGGACTCGATGTGGGGCATGATCTACGGCGAGTTATTTATGAACCTCGAACGCAACAGCGAGCGCACACGCGAAATGAGCAAACTATTGTATGATAACTACAAAGCCCGGATAAAATTCCTGACACCAAATAAAGCAATGGCTACCTTTAGTAAAAACAACGTGATGACGCTTAATGGAAAATTACCATACAGCCTAATTTACGAACCGACCCTGCTGATTGGGCTTGGTGACGAAAAA
>CBFGNE010000319.1:0-5210 GCA_965649995.1 uncultured Mucilaginibacter sp. | reverse complement strand
AAGGCCGATTTGGATGTGCTGATGCTTACGCAAGGCTACCGCAGGTTTGAATGGAAGCGGATCTTGAATACAGAACCCGTATCCAATTTCCTGCCCGAAAGATCATTGGAACTTAGCGGCACGGTGCAAACCATGGGCGGCAAACCGGTGCCAAATGGCAAAATTGTATTAACTGCTCCGCGGGAAAACTTTGCATCCGACACAGTTACAGATAGCGACGGTAGTTTTAAGTTTGTTAACCTGGAGATGACGGATACTGCTAAAGTAACGCTGAATGCAAAAAAAGGGAATAATAAGACCAATGTTAAAATAACCGTAATTAACCCTGGCTATGCAGAAATATCGAAAAATACCACAGCGGATACGGTTAGCCTTAGCGTTTCCGCACAAATGGCCGCCGTGTTAACTAAAAGGTACGAGGACTACCGGCAAACGCAAAAAGATGAGCTATTTCGAAGGGGAAAAGTGTTAAAGGAAGTGAGGATAAAGGCTAGCCGCCCGAGGCAACCTGTGCTTACACATTCATCAAGCCTTGCAGGCCCGGGCCATGCAGAGCAGGTGATAACAAGCGATCAATTAAAATCCTGTGCCAATCTTGGGAGTTGTTTGATAGGGAAAATTTTTGGTGTAACTATAGGGTCTGATGGTGTGCCTCGCAGCAAACGTAAAGGCGCAAAAGATCCGGTAACTATTGTTGTAGATGGAAACATAATGGATGGTAGCCATATAAACGATTTTAACGTAGACGATGTTTACAGCATAGAAGTATTGTCGGGAAATTTAGCCCGTACACTGTACGGTGGTGATGCAGGACCCGGAACATTGGTTATTACAATGAAAAATGGCAGTGAACCGAAACCCATGAACACCTATTTCGGCGGTGTAACCACCGTACCATTTAAAGGCTTTACATCACAACGCACTTTCTATTCCCCAAAATACTCACCGGCAACGCCCTTGCCCGATATGCGTAACACCGTTTATTGGAACCCTAACATCATAACCGGTAGCGATGGTAACGCCTCTTTTGAATACTTAAATAATGATAGCAAAGGAACTTACTGCGTGGTGATAGAAGGAATTGACGACAACGGCAATTTAGGCAGGCAGGTGTACCGCTATAAAGTGGAATAGCTGCCTTCAAGAAACCTTGCAAATTAATTTTCTATTGGTTAAACCTTTGCTATATTGGCTCATCTAAACTTCATCATCCTAAGCCCCAATGAAAATAATTTCCAAACTGATCTGTTTCTTCTTTACGCTTTATACCGCAACTGCCTTTGCCCAGCAAGATAGTTCGCTGCTAACCAAGGCTGTTACCAACCTTAAAGCTACTTATGGTGCAAAGCCTGTAGAAAAAGTATACCTGCATTTAGATAAGCCCAATTTCATCCCCGGCGATACCCTTTGGTTTAAAGCATACACCGTGGTGGGCAAAACCCATTCGCTATCGGCATTAAGCGGCGTATTGTACGTTGAGTTGATAAGCCCGAAAGATTCGGTAATTAAACGCATCGTGCTGCGGCTAACTTCCGGCATAGCCTGGGGCGATTTTGCTTTGCCTGGTAAATTAACGCCGGGTAACTACAACATTAGGGCCTATACCGCCTGGATGCGCAACGCCGGCCCCGACTATTTTTACAACCAACGCGTAAACATTGGCGGCATAACCCCTGGCGAATTGGCTGCCCCCGCGGCAAAAATAAACCCCGACGTGCAGTTCTTCCCCGAGGGCGGCGAACTGGTAAACGGCATCCGCAGCAAAGTGGCATTTAAAGCAGTTAACCCCAATGGCTCTGGCGAAAATATAAAAGGCAGCATTATTGATAACGAAGGTGCTATGGTAGCCGAATTTGAGAGTACGCATGCCGGTATGGGCATATTTGCGTTACTGCCCCAACCCGGCAAAACTTATTCGGCAAAAGTTGTGCTTGCCGATAGCCGTACATTTACGTCGCCGCTGCCAAAGGCATTGGATGCAGGTTATGTATTGTCGGTAAACAATACACGTAAAGACAGCCTTTTTTTGAAAGTATCGGCTAACAGCCCCCAGTTCCAGTCGAAGCAAAATACTGCTTTCTTTTTGGTAGGGCAAAGCGGCGGCGAAGTATATTATACCGCCTCGGGCACATTAAAAACCCCTGTTTTTGGGGCCAGGATAGATAAAGCGCGCTTCCCATCGGGCATTGTGCAGTTTACGCTTTTTGCCGATGGGCAGCCTATGAATGAGCGTGTTGTTTTTATACAGAATAACGATACGTTAAAAATGAAGCTTTCTTCGGCAGCCACATCGTACTCATCCCGTTCGCCAGTAAAGCTTAATTTTACAGTAAAAGATAATGCTAATGAGCCGGTAGCGGGTACTTTTTCTGTAGCTGTGATCAACGAAAGCCGCGTAGGTGCAGATGAAAACACCGAAGGCTCGATATTCAGCCACCTGCTGCTTACCTCCGACCTGAAAGGTTACATCGAAAAGCCAAACTACTATTTTGTAAATAGTACCGATGCCAAACGTGCCGAACTGGATATGCTGATGCTTACCCAGGGCTACCGCCGTTTTGAATGGAAACAAATATTGGCCGCGCCCGATACCCGCATTGTAAACAAGCCCGAACAAAACCTTACGCTGGAGGGGACTATTAAAACCACCGGCGGCGATGTAGTGCCAAACGGCAAGCTGATGCTTACCTCCACCCGCGAAAACACCATACTGGATACCGTTACCGATGCTTATGGCAACTTTAAGTTTACCGACCTGCAATTATCAGATACCGCCAAAATAGTATTGCAGGCGCGCAAGCAAAACAACGGCAAGCGGGTATCGATATTTGTAAAACAGTCGGATTACCCTGCGGTGGCAAAAAGTTCCGGACCAGCAACGGGCGCAGGATTATCGGCAGATGAGCTGAAACGGAATTACGATGCCTACCTGGGGCAGCTTAAGCAGGATTCGTTAAAGTTTGGGAAGCCTATAGGGGAGGTAACCATCCAGGCAAAGAAAATAGATAAAGGCGACGTGTACGCTGCAAAGCGAAATATTGCACAGCGGTTTGTAGACGTAAAAATTTACGCAAGCTTCGCAACCATGAAGGATGTGGTTTTAAGAGGGCTACCTTTTTATGAGTTACAAAACGGAATCCTTGTAAAAAAATTCAAGCTTGGCGGACCTACAGATGTTTTTGTTGATGGCAACCTGGTAGACTATGAAAACCTGACATCTTACGTCCCCGCAGAGGTGGAGAGTATAAAAATGGGAGATGAAGGCGACGTGCAGGATGGCGTTAAGCAAAAGAATTATATCGTTATTACCACCAAGCGCAAAGCGGGTACCGATACTACGGTGCTGAAGCAGGTTACCATCACTGCAAAAAAAATAAGGAAGAACGAATTAACACGTTCGGCAAACCTGCATGGTGCCGGCAATGCCGACCAGGTAATTATGGGCGACCAGATGGGCAGCAACTGTGCAAATTTGTCGGATTGTTTGCGTGGGAAAATATTTGGTGTAAGCTTTAAGGCCGATGGTACACCGGTAAATATATCCAGGGGTGCAAACAGTGATATGGTAATTATTGTGGAGGGCAACCAATTGCAGGGCAGCGAATTAAATAACGTTAATGCAAACGATGTTTTAAGTATCGAAGTGCTGCGCTCTACCTTCTCTAAATCTATTTATGGCGGTAGCATAGGCGGCGGCGCTTTAGTTATTACCCTCAAAAACGGCAGCGAACGCAAGTTTGTTACCAGCGAATCTCCAACCGGGTTGATCACTTATCCCTTTAAAGGGTACTACAAGGCACGTACTTATTACACGCCAAAATACACCGCTGCCAATAAAAACAGCGGTATGCTCGACCTTCGTTCGAGCATATATTGGAACCCTAATGTGCTAACCGGTAATGACGGCGCCGCATCCTTTGATTATTTTAATGCCGACACCAGGGGTACGTACAGGGTCATCATTGAAGGGATAGATGATGGTGGCCACCTGGGCAGGCAGGTGTACAGGTATAGGGTGGAGTAATTACAGCTATGCGTTTAGGTGTGAACTTTTTTGAGTAAATTTGCTGTACATATGCCAACCGAAGTACAGGAAGAAACGCTCACCCTCGAAGAGATACTGGCCGGGCTAAAAGAAATGCACCGCCTTATTTTGTGGAACGACGACCATAATACGTTCGACCATGTTATTTACTGCATGATGAAGTATTTGGATTATTCCGAATCGCAGAGCGAAAAAATAGCCTGGAAGGTACATAACGAAGGCAAATGCGCGGTGCTGGAAGGCTCGTTCACAGAGATGGAGATTTACCGCAAAATATTGCAGCAGGAAGGGTTAACCGTAAGCGTTGATTAGGATAAACGCTCGCCGATGAATTACACCCTCCAAACCCAACGCTTAACACTGCGGCAACTCACTACCGATGATGCACCCTTTATTCTTGGGTTGCTAAATACCCCCGGCTGGCTAAAATTTATCGGCGATAAGAATGTACGCAGTATAGAAGAGGCTGAACAATACCTTTTAAACGGCCCTATAAAAAGCTATCACGACAATGGGTTTGGCCTTTCCTTAATTTCCCTTAAAGAAGATGGCATCCCCATTGGTATGTCTGGCATCATTAAACGTGATACACTCGATACCCCTGATATTGGCTACGCCCTGATGCCCGAATTTGCCGGCAAAGGCTACGCGTACGAGATAGCCAGCGCAATTGTTAAGTATGCGCGGCAAGAATTGAAGCTTCCATCGCTATGTGCTATTACGTTACCTACAAATACCGTTTCAAAAAACCTGTTGGAGAAACTCGGCTTCACAAACCAGGGGCCTTTTATAATGGCCGGCGGTACCGAAACCCTCTTACTTTACCGGATCTGATACGCGTCACAAACGGAAATCCCATCGGTTAAAAACTTGCATTCGTCTATACAAACGGGTTGTATATCTGTACCGCTTCTCTTAAAAAAATATTTTTTGCTCATTTGCACCGTCGGCCGGGTTTAACATACAGCCTGGGATTGATTTAGTTGAGGTTATTAATTCTTCGGTAACTATGCGTCCTGTGTGAGATACAGGGCGCATTTTTAATTCTCCACACTTGCTGTGTTGCGCTGCTAATCTTTGCAACCTCCGTTGCTCAACCGGCCCAACCTCTATACGCCAGTTAGTTAAAAAAAGGCCGCCACGCTATTATAGCGTTGCACATAGG
>CBFGNE010000318.1:0-5226 GCA_965649995.1 uncultured Mucilaginibacter sp. | reverse complement strand
ACGCCGTTATATGGTGTTACAGTAACCGCCAATTGTGTAAGGTTGGGCGGTGGCGGGATGGTAAGGTTTTGTCCGGTATGCAGCAAAGTTTTAAAATCCGACGTGTACCAGGAGTAGCTTGCAAACCCCGGAGGTGCAGATAAAGTAATAGCGGCCTGTTCGGGGCAGTAATAATTACCTTTTATGGGTTCTCCTATATCTTCATGTACATCAATATAGGCATAACCAAAGTGATGCTTAAAAGGGCAATGGTTCACCGTGAACTCCAGCCTGATATCTTTATTATTGAGCCCTTTAAGGTTAATGCTTGCAGATGCCCAGTCTTTTACCACCACGCTGTCGTTAGCGAATTTAAAGCCCGGCAGGTTTGTTAAAAAAGCGAAATCGAAGGAAGGGCAATTGATGTACTTCTCGTCGGTAACGTTGTATATTTTAACCGTGAACCGCGGCTGTTGCTTCGGTTCGTGGCCGGGACTAACCAAAACCACAGCATAATCAAAAATAATGCTGTTTATGCCGCTTGGCGGCACCGTAAACCTATACGACATCTGCTGTACGCCGTTGCCAAATACAGTATTACCCAACATTACGCTATACTTGCCCCCGTTTGGCGAAAAGACGGAAAACTTGCCGTACTCGTCTTTCCTGCCCGACTTATCATTCTCCAGCATCGTAAAGCTGCCCGGCACGGCAAAAGAATCGTAGATGGTCATATCGCCACTAACCGCTATGCTGCCAACTCCAAAATCCCAGTTATCAAAGTTCCCTTTCTCAAAGCCGATGTTTTCCTGCGCAAAAGCCTGCGCTGATGCAAATAGTATAATTGCAAAAAGGCGAATGATAAGCGCACAGGTTTTATTGATCATTTTTGCAAATACAGAGATACCTAATTAACAGCAAAATTGGTTTGAAAACGCTGGTTATAAACCAACTCCGGAAATTTACCTAATAATATCGAATATTTTATGTGATCGTTGCTCAAACCGTTGGATTGATTCAGCCGGATATCAGCAGGGACTGTCCTCACCAAGCCATCAATGTTATTAAGTTTAAGGTAAGGAAAAGCCGTAATTTAATTTCACTCAAATGGTGTGCATCGCCACATTGCATATCAAAGCATCCCTTTAGCAATTTTCCCCAACTGTTTCAATTTACCGTCGATAATACCGGTCCACCGCTGGCCGTAGTTTAGCCGCATGCAGTTATTAAACTGGTTTTGCAGGGAAAACATCCGGCCGGGAGCTATGCTGATCTGCTGGCGGATGGCCCTGTCGTACAATTTGGCCGTATCTATCCGCATATCCAGTTCTACCCAAAGCATAAACCCGCCCTGCGGCCGGCTGATCTTAGTACCTTCCGGAAAATATTCTGCAATGGCCCGCGTAAACTGCAGACAGTTGGCCTGCAATTCGCTTCGTAATTTACGCAGGTGATGTTCGTACCTCCCTTTCTCCAGGAAGTTAGCAACCGCCTCCTGGGTAATGGCCGTTGATGAAAAAGAATGGATGAGCTTTTGCTGGATAAGCTTCTCTTTAAATTTACCGGGAGCTACCCAACCTACGCGGTAACCGGGGGCCAGCGTTTTAGAAACAGAACCGCCCCATAATACCAACCCTTCCTCATCAAAGGCTTTGCATGGCTTGGGCCGGCTGGTGCCGAAGTAGATGTCGCCATACAGGTCGTCCTCTATCAGCGGGATACCCCATTCGGCCAGCATCCTTACCACTTCTTTTTTATGTTCTTCGGGCATACAGCTCCCCAGCGGGTTACTGAAGTTGGACACCAGGATGCATACTTTAATTTGGGGTAATACTTTTTTTAATGCATCCAATTCAATGCCCGTAACCGGGTGGGTAGGCAATTCTATAACGTTTAAGCCCAGGTTTTTTGCCAGCTGTAGTATGCCAAAGTAAACCGGGCTTTCTACGGCTATGGTATCGTCCTTCTGCGTAAGTGCCATCAACCCGAACGAGATGGCATTCATGGCGCCGGCTGTGGTTACAATATCCTCACCACTCAGGCTGCCGTTCCAGGTGTAAGTTAGCCGGGCAATGTTATTGCGTAGTTTTAAATTGCCCTGTATGGTTTCGTATTGGGTACCTCCGCCATCTAAATTACGCATGGCGTTCACCAATTCCTTGTTAAGCTTAGCTATGGGCAGCAGTGCATTTTCCGGCACGCCTAAAGAGAACCTGGTAATGCTTTTATTATCCAATGCCGAGTACATTTTTGTGATCAGTGCCTCTACGCATTCGGGTTCCTCCCCTCCCATTGGTTTACTTACCGAGGGGACAGATAAATAAGCCGGCTTATAATTAACGTAATAGCCGGATTGCGGGCGGGATGCGATCAGCCCCCTACCTTCCAGCTCCAGGTAGGCTTGTACGGCGGTAGTCATGCTTACGCCATGCTCCTTGTGCAGCATGCGTAAAGAGGGCATCTTATCACCTGTTTTTAATGTGCCGTTTTTTATCTGATCTTCTAACCCGGCGGCTATCTTTTGATAGAGGATTTCTTTCATCTTCTAACTGTACTCTACAAAATTGCATAAATTGTATCTGTAATCATGCCTTTTTTCTGCATTATTTTGCTTTATGATTTTTATCAGGTATTTGAACGGTATTAAAAACTTGTTGCCCTATGTTGCCTTATTGGTTGTTTGCATTATTTGGGGAACGGCCTATTTCGCTATCCGCATTGGCGTGGAAACTATTCCACCTTTCTTGTTTTCGGCCATCCGCCAGCTAATTGCCGGAGGGGTATTACTGGCCGGGCTTGCCATAACGGGAAACCTGAAAGTAACCAGGCAGGATGTTTGGCACCAGTCTGTGCCCGGTGTATTGATGCTTGCGTTCGGCAATGGCGTTGTAGGCTGGTGCGAACGTTATATCCCCAGCGGGCTTGCCGCGCTGGTTATGTCGCTCACGCCGGTATTTACCGTGCTTAGCAATTACCTGTTTGGCTTTGATAACAGAAAACCGCATGCACTGGTAGCTTTAGGGCTGTTGTTAGGTTGTTTGGGTATTGTGTTGATATTTAGCAACAACCTAAAAGGACTTGCCAACCCCGAATATTTTACCGGGTTGCTTATCGCCTTCGCGGCCTGCCTTTCTGTAGCTTTTGGAAGTGTATATGCTAAGCACAAGGCATCCGGCAATAAAAACATCCTGCAAAATGCAGCACTACAGCTTTTTTCGGCAGGGGTAGTTCTGTCTTTTTTCAGCGCGTTTTTGGATGATTACAAAGAGTTAAAAACCATTTCTGCAGCAAGCATAGGGGCACTGGCATACCTCATCGTGTTTGGGTCGATAGTGGCTTATACCTGCTTTACCTATGCATTAAAGGAGCTGCCGATAGGCATTGCTTCGCTATACGCCTACATCAATCCGTTTATAGCCCTGATACTTGGTTTTTTATTCCTGAGCGAGCCCTTAACCGGCTTCACGCTTTTAGCATTAGCCGCCGCTTTAAGTGGCGTGTACTGTATCAATAAGGGGTATTTAAAAATGGCTGCGGCCATGCCAACAAAAAATGAACTTAAATCCATTATATAAATGAACACCTATCAAATTAAAACCGGGGCCGAAAATATGGACATACCTGCTATCCATCACTATTTAAGCAAAGAAAGCTACTGGGCAAAAGGCATTCCGTTGGATACGGTAGCAACCTCGTTAAAAAATTCTTTTTGTGTGGGCGTGTTTGATAAAGACACCCAGGTGGGGTTTGCACGCTTTGTAACCGATTATGCCACATTTGCTTACCTGGCCGATGTATATGTTTTGGAGGAACACCGGGGTAAAGGGCTATCTAAAATGCTGATGCAGTACCTAATGGAACTGGAATGGGTAAAAGGCATGCGGAGGCTGTTATTAGCAACTTTAGATGCCCACTTGCTATACCAGCAATTTGGGTTTACGCAACCGCCAAACCCCGAATGGTTGATGGAGTTGAAAAGGAATAATGTTTATGGGAATGGTTGAGGATGGCAATGAAGGTGCATTGCTTTTTACCGTATCTCATTCATATCATCGGCCGCAATCCCACCTTCATTGCAGTCGACTTTTAGTCGACGGACTACGATAATTGAGAGTTCCGCTGCCGCGAGTTTCCAACTCGTGGCGGTATGGCTGCTGCGTTCCGCTTCCTTAAGCTGAAAGCTTAGCCAATGCCAACCATGAGATACGCTATGCTAATCTCGCGGTAGCGTAATAACATCGTTACCTTTAATATATCGCCGGATACTTCCCGGGGTTGGCCTCGTTCATGATGTTGTACACCGCTTCTATCACATCATCAAGCGATGGCTTGCTAAAGTAATCCCCATCCGAGCCGTAGGGCGGGCGGTGTTCTGCGCCGCAAAGGGTACGTGGTTGTGCATCAAGCGAGTAGTAACCTTTTTGCACTTCTATAATTTTTTGAAGGATGTAAGCAGAACCGCCGCCGGGGATGTCCTCATCAACCACCAGCAGTTTATTGGTTTTGCGCAGCGAGTTGGCGCAAATATTTTCGGTATCGAAAGGGAACAGGGTTTGCGGGTCTACCACTTCAATGTGGATGCCCATCTTTTCCAGTTCAACAGCGGCCTCCAGCACAATGCGCAGGGTTGAGCCATAGCTTACTACGGTAAGGTCCGCACCTTCTTTCAATACTTCGGCTTTGCCCAAAGGCACGGTAAATTCGCCAACGTTGGCCGGCAATTTTTCTTTTAAACGGTAACCGTTAAGGCACTCTATCACCAGTGCAGGCTCGTCGCCGCGTAGCAGGGTGTTGTACATTCCGGCAGCCTGGGTCATGTCCCTTGGCACGCAAATGTGCATGCCGCGCATAGAATTCAGTATGGTGCCCAATGGTGAGCCCGAATGCCAGATCCCCTCCAGCCTATGCCCGCGCGAACGGACAATGAGCGGCGCTTTTTGCCCGCCACGGGTGCGGTAACTTAAGCTGGCCACATCATCGCTTAAAACGGTGAGGGCGTATATCAGGTAATCCAGGTATTGTATCTCGGCAATTGGCCTAAAGCCGCGCATGGCTAAGCCCATCCCCTGCCCTATAATGGTGGCTTCGCGTATGCCGGTATCGGTAATGCGCAAGTCGCTGTATTTGGCTTGCAGGCCGGCAAAACCCTGGTTTACATCGCCTATGGCGCCAACATCCTCGCCAAAGGCAACAATGCTTTTATCGCGCTCAAAATTGGCATCAAAGCAAGCGTTCAGTACTTCGCGC
>CBFGNE010000317.1:0-5236 GCA_965649995.1 uncultured Mucilaginibacter sp. | reverse complement strand
CGTACGCAAATGGCTGCACCACGTCCTTGCCCATAGGCGAAGCTGCCTGCTGCACGGTTTGCAGCGGCCGGCCAAGCCCGTCCATATACTGGTACACCACCGTTACGCTGTCCTTCAAGTTGGTGTAGCTATCCAAAGTGGCGTTGCTGCTGATAGCCGTACGCGGCGAACGTACGCGGATGTAATTGCCGGTTTGGGCGCGGGTGGTTTGGGCTGCGCATAACAATAGCAGGCATACTGCCTGTGCCATGCTTATATTGTTTTTATTAAATATCTTCTTCATGGTTTAGGCGCTTAATATTTTGGTGTGTAACCGGTACCTGCCATAAACGCAACAACAGCGCTACAGGTGATGGTACCGCTGCCGGGGCCGCCTGTTTGCCCGCCGCCGGGCGCCGAATCGTTAAGGAAGCCGCCCGCCCCGGCGCAGGTAATGCACCCGGTAACGTCGATGGCATCGCTGTTTACCGTACTTTGCCCCGAGGGTATTATCATGCTGCGGTTGCAAACCAACGTACCTGTAATGGCGCCATTGGTGCGGGTAGTAACCGTTACTTTGTAGTTTACGGTAAGGTCTGCCAGTACCAGGTATGCTACCGTGCATGCCGCATCGCGGTATACGTCGAACCTGTAGGTATTGTACGTATCGCTGCCCGAGGTGTAGGTGCTTGCCAGTACCATCTTCACGTATAGGGTGGTGGGCACGGTAGAGGCGCAGCTTGCAGGCACCTGGCCCAGCGAGAGCCACCGGTTGGTATTGTACGTAGCGCTAAATGGGTTGGTGTCAACCTGTTTCTTTTGCTGCTCGCCGGTGTTGTCTCCATTAATGTCTACTACGCAGGCGGCAACAGCCGGGCTTACGTCCACCCAAACCGCATCTGTGTTTACGTAATTATACTTGTAGTCCTTAACTATCTTGCGGTTTTGGTCCTGCACCTGCACCAGCCTGCCAACAGCATCGTAAATAAAGTAGGTGATGCTGCTTTTAACATCGCATTTGGCGGTGAGGCCTACCAATGGCTGGTAGGTATAAGTGCTCATTTGCGCATTGGCGGGGTATAAGCGTACTTCGTCTATCAAGCCGGTACCGCCAATAGTTACCGTTGTGGCACCTGTTACATTGTACTCCTTATACACCCAGCCGTCTTTTGGGTTGCCTGTTGCCGCCAAAGTTGCGGTGCCACCTGTTACGGTGATAGCCGCACCCGTTTTATACCAAAAAGACACGGTATAATTACTGGCTGCGGTAAGGCCGCTTTTTACAAGCGTATTGCTGTTGCTAACGGTAAAGCATTTTGCCCCCATTGGTGCGGTAGCATCAACCGAGGCCCCGGCCGTGCCGTATACCCAGCTGCCCAGGCCGTTTGTTTTATAGCTTTCGAAGTGGGTATAAGCAATTGATACCGTATCAGCATTAAGCACCTCGGCAATTGGATAAGTATTATTGCCCGGGGCTTTAGTATTAGCATAACCCCAAATGTAGCTCCGCCCGGCATCGTCAACCTTCCGTTCCTGCCTGATGTTGCCATAAAAATCGTAAATATCAAAAGATACTTCGGGCTGGTACCTGCCGTCTTTCAATATATTGTTAGCGCCCGGGGAGCTGGCCACAAAATCGGTAACCGGCGCGGCAATGCGCAGCACATATACCGAATCGCGGAAGGGCCGGTTAACTTTATAAGTCGTCAGCACGGCATTAACCGTACGTTCATTGGCCCCGTTGAGATCTGATTTTTTAGTAACTTCTTCTATTGGGTAGCTATGTATATGGTTACCTTTAAGGTACAAAACACCGGCAAGCGAGCCTGTAGGGCTGCCGAAGGAGTCATAGTCGTAAGGATAGGTAACAGACTGGGTAACTTTCTCGTTTTTACTGTTTACGGATTGTAACTGTTTTAACTGGAAATAACTTGTGTCTATTTGATAAGTATTCCATGTTTTTACCATTTTAGTGGCATCGTTAAGATCGTATACCCAGGTAGTATCTGATGCCAGGTATCTATAATCTGTTGCGTTAGTATAATATTGCAGTTTTAGTGTACCTGCCGACCCGGCAGATGGCGGGCCCCCTTCGTAATAATTAACTACATCAGCGTAATTTGTAGGGTAAGGGTTGAATCCGGTTTTTATACTGGTTGACGACCTAAACTTCATGTTAGCGTAAACGTTCCGTTTGTCCTTTGTTAACGCAAATGCCCCGCTGCCAAGATACCTGTACGATGTTTGCCTGCTCATCAGCCCATTATGCCAATCCATAGTGGTTGGCGGCGCAAACGGGAAGCCGTCGCCATTAACGCCTTGCCCGCCTATTTCATACTCGTACACTTCCTTGCCTGTAGATCCATTATTATTAAGCAGCTCCTCCACCCTGTAGTAGCCCACAACCGCGCCTTGCTGTGTAGCCATAGGGTAACTGGAGGAAGCAGAGCGGACATAGTAAGTACTGGCAATTACATTGTGTTCATCGCCGGAATTGACGGTTAATTCGTGGCTGTACTTAGGCTGGTAGTTTAAAAACCCGCTTGATGTGTTATTGCTCATCACATACCTGTAACTCCTTACATTGTATGGAGCAGTGCTGAGGCCGTCGTAATCTTCAATTTTAGCAATGCGCAAGCCGCTGGCGTTATGCGCTACCGGCCCTGTTTGCCCGGGCATTAAAAGGTGGTTGGCCCAGGTGGCTGCGATACTGTAACGGATAAAACCGGGGTTGTCGGGGTTGGTTTGCTGCTTATTGTCTATCAGCCTAATTTGATAGTAGCCTTGCGGCAGCATAATGGTGGTATCCGCATTGGTAATATTGTACAGGTAGTTGGTATAATTACCCTGCGCATCCCGCCCGTAAAGGCGGGCAACCACAAAATTGTTCGGCTGTGGCGGCGGGTTATTGCCCGTACTTAAGCCATAGGCGGTAAGGTGCACCGCCATTTGCGGGAAAGTATTGGTTTCGGAATATACATGCATTAAATGCGTAGGATTGCCATTGTTGGCATCGTAGTTATAATAAAGGCTTTGGTTGTCGTTGGAAAATGCGGTAACCTGTGGGTCTGGCAGGTAGCTGTCGGCTCCGAAGTCGTGATCGGGGGTTTGGTGCGTTTCAAAATAAAATTTAGTATACCCCTTTGTTGGGTATGTGATACTGGTGAGCATGCCCATGGCCATTGCGCTTACATCGGGCTTCCTCTCAGCGCCGGGGAGCATGCTGCCGCCGCCGTATGGGTCTGGCTCCCGCGGCACCAGCGTTGTTTGGTTGGTTGCATTGTAATAACCCCACCAATCCTGGTTGTAGGCCATACCCGCGCTAATGCCCATATCCGGGTTGTACCCGAAACTATATTTTTCCTTTTTAAAGTTGCTGGTGCCCGCTATTGGCTCCAGTTGCCCTACCAGCGAGTCTAACCTTAAGCGCATATCTGCCTTGTTAGTATAAAAGAACTTGTAAAGTTTAGAAAAGCCGGCCGTTGAAATGGCAAGGGTATCTACCATAGTAGGCTTACCGGCCAGGCCCGATGGGTTCAGGTCTTTCCGTCCAACGTTGGCATACACCTGTAGGCTGCCATTTTCGAATGTAATGCCGGTAAGTTTCATGTTGTGCATCCCGGTAGACGAACCGGCATCGCTATCTTCCCTCAATGGTTGCCCTACGCCGCCCAATGGAAGCCCGGTGCCGGTCAATAATTTGTATTTTTCACCACCGGGCTGAAATTGCGTGTACGCCTCCGCTTTATAGGTAAAATTGATCTCGTGGCCGGCAGGGCTCACGATTTTCTTCAGCATCCAGGAAGTATTATATATTTTTTGAGTAGCATTCCGCTGTGCGTACTCGATGGCATCGCCCCCGCTATCCGATCCAAAATAGTATTGTACGCCATCCGGCGTTGTGGCAACAAACGATGTGATGTGGTTGCCCGGGGTATAAGGGTAGGTAAATTTAATATTTTGCTGCGGGCTCAGCATTAGCGAGTCGTTAGCTGCGTTGTAACTAAACTGCCCGGAATAACCGCCAAAATTGAAGCTGAAAAGGTCTGCTTCGCCATCATAAGTGCCATCGGCGAATTTATTGAGCATGATACCTGCGTTGTTCCGGTAAGTGGCGTTTGCGGTTTGCGATAAACCAACTTTTACATAGTTCACGTATTTTGCAGGGTCCATATAGCCGCGGTCGGCTTCATCGGGCAGGCCCCTTACTGTACGGGTTATTGCCCCTCCGGCATTTAAGGCCCAGCCAAGCCCCACGGAGGATGCCTGTTCTTCTACCTTAAGGCCGCCGGCATGATAGGCGATACTGACAGGCAGGCTCAGGTCGCCGCTTTTGATGGTATAAAGAGGGATTGATATGTTCGGCACTCCCGTAAAATAGCTCACCGGCGTACGGCCGAATTTCCCCAATGCCGCAGCATCAGGCGAAGGTGGGATGGCTTTGGTGATCTCGGTTCCCATTTTTGGGATGGTAGGGCCTTGCGCAAACATACTGTTTGCCACAAGCAAAAGGAGGGCTGTATAAAGATATTTCATCAGTATAGGATAATAAGGTTTAAGCGCCTGCGGTCCTGTTATTTGGTTTTTGCTTCAGGCATTTTCAACTTCAACTGATCCATTAAAAAATCAATCTGCTCCTGCAGCGATTTGTTAGTTTTTTCCTGCTCGGTTACCTGCTTATCTTTTTCTATCAGGTATAGCGTCAATTCCTCCACCTTTTTCATTAGAAGCTTATTCATCTCCCCAATTTTCAACCCGTCTTTTTCAAGTTCCGCAGCAGATGGCATACCCGGCAGGTGCTGGTTTTTATCGATGTAGGCTTTTACCTCGTTTAGCCCGGGAAGGGTGTAGCCTGTTGCAAATACATAGTCGGGCCAGCCGCTTGTTTCTACCGTAACCTCCTGGGAGCGGATTTTGCCATTAACAGACAGCGCCTCTGTATGCGGTGTCGAAGTGCCAATTCCCACCTTGCCCGCAAAGTAGCCATTACCGGTATTGTCTACGGTGAACAGCGAAGTATGTGTACCTGCACCTAAGGCCGCGCTGTTTATCCCCGCATCAACCAGGTAGTGCATCCCCGTGCCCAATGAACTTTCGTATGGCGATACCCAGAGCGCACGGTACCCCGCCGCCACGCCGCTTGTTTGGTTTACGGTAGGTACAACGGCGTAAGCGTTTTGGATAACCGCCGTGCTGGCGCTGAACGTGCCGAACATGCCGATGCCGCTGGTTGCGCCTGATATCGACCCATAATCGA
>CBFGNE010000316.1:0-5255 GCA_965649995.1 uncultured Mucilaginibacter sp. | reverse complement strand
TTCTGTGGTTAAAGAAGTACCCGACGAAGCCACCACGTTCTCTATCCCCGCCTGCGAAACCGATAGCACATCCGCATAACCCTCTACCAGGTAACAGTTATCTTCCTCGCGGATAGATTTTTTGGCGAAGTAAAGCCCGTACAGGATATTTGATTTATGGTAGATCTCGCTTTCGGGCGAGTTTACATATTTAGGCACTGCCTTATCCGTTTTCAGCGTACGCCAAAAGCGATCACCCTGCCGGTGAAGCTATGGATGGGGAACATTACCCGGCCGCGGTAACGGTCGTAAAGCGTGCCGTTTTCGCGTTTTACGGATAAGCCGCTTTCCACTAAAAATTCTTCCTGGTAGCCGTTGCGTATGGCGCTGGCAGAGAAGGCTTCCCACTGGTCGGGCGAGTAGCCGAGTTCGAATTTTTTAATGGTATCGTTGGTAAAACCGCGCTCTTTAAAATAGCTGAGGCCTATGCTTTGGCCCTCGTCGGTTTCCAGTAAACTCTCGTGGAAAAATTTGGCGGCATAGCCCGAGACGATCATAAGGCTTTCGCGGCGGTTGTCTTCCGCCTTGTCCTCGGCCGACATCTCCGTCTCTTCTATCTCGATGCCGTATTTTTTGGCCAGCCACTTCAGCGCCTCCGGGTAGGTAAATTTCTCCAGTTCCATTAAAAAGGTAATGGCGCTGCCGCCCTTGCCCGATGAGAAATCTTTAAAAATGCCTTTAGCCGGTGATACCGTGAACGATGGTGTACGCTCGTTAGCGAAGGGCGAAAGCCCCACATAGTTGGCACCCCGCTTTTTTAATTGTACAAATTCGCCAATCACCTCCACAATATCTGTGGCTTCCATTATACGGTCGATGGTGGGTTTGGTGATCATGGGCAAAAACAAGTGAGCCTACAAAAGTAAGTGATATGGTTGTTAAATTATCTTTGCTTAGTTTTTTTTAACAACTTATCTATTTCTATGATGCCATCGTCTATTTGTTTTTTTAATTCATTTATTTCTGCAAGCCAATCAACTTGATATTGCTTCTTGTTTGCTTCCAAATTGATTATCAGACTATCTAAGTTGTTGTTTTCGATTAAATACTTAGCAGGATCTTTGCTTCGCGGCTGAAACTTGTAATCGTGTAGTTTATACCATTCACTTGCTTTTTTTAAAATTGAGACGTAATTTTCAATATTAGTCTTTAGATAGTTCTCTATAAATTCGCCTACGGTGGCGTATAAAGCTGCCGATAAGGCACCGTCATCACTTTCTTTAAAATCAGGATTCGTATGATTATAGTACCGGTACCTGAAACGGGCTACATTTAATAAAAAAGCCGCTTCATTTAACTTTTGCACTTTCATTAGCAACCCAACTTTTTTATAATATTCTGCCGGATGATAAGCATCCAAAGAGTCGGTTATCCTGAAAATATCGTTGTCCAAAAAGCCGGCCTCTTGTATCTTATTTACAGAATCGGCATAAGCAAAAATTTGTTTGTAAGCCAGAAAGTTCTCTCTGGCTCCTTTAACGTAGGCCGTGTCAATTTGCTCTTGAGCATACAACGCCGGGATGGGTAAAAAAAATAATATGCAGGCAACCCTAATTAACTTCATTATGATATAAACATAGTCATAAAAACCGGCGCTTATAAATCTTAGGATTGAATGAGATGGGGTATTTTCCTACAGCGCCGGGGCTTTCGGCTTCAAAAACGTTACCGCTATACCCGCCAGCACAATCACGCTACCAATAATTTCCGTTGCCGATAAATGCTCATCCAATAAAAACGCAGCCAAAATACCGGCGAATACGGTTTGGCTAAGCAGCGCAATGGCAACCTTTGTAGATTCCATGTAGCGTAACGAGTAGTTGATAGTAAGCCAGCCGGTAAGCTGGCAAATGATGCCCATGCCTATAAAGCAAAGCCAAACGTTCATGGGGAAATTAATGAGGTTATCCCCTGTAAAACCGCTTACCGCCAACAGGAAAAGCCCCGCGCCAAGCATGCTGTAAAACATAAATGTAAACACATCAATGCCCGCCATTACATTTTTGGTGATCAGGATATAGCTGGCATACAAGAAACTCGCCAGCAGGGCCAGCAAAATGCCGGCATTAAATTCGAGGTGGATGATGTGCTCGTAACCCACCAGTACCACCATACCAATAAGGGCGACGCCGGTGCCTATCCAAAACAACCTGCCCGATTTTGCCCTGAATAACAGATACCCTATCAAACCCACCCAAACCGGGGCAAGGTTGGCGATAAGTGTAGATACCGTTGCGCTTATTTTTAGGAGGGACACATTCCAAACTGCAACATCCGAGGCGAAAACGATACCTGCGGCGATGGAGATAAGCAACTGCTTCCGCTCTACCTTTAGTTTATTTTTGATGATGCAATACGGCAGCAGGCAAGCCCAGGCAATTGCCACCCGGTAAAAGGCCGCCCCCAGTGGCGATACGCCCGCCAGCTTTACAAAAATGGGCGAGAAGGAAATACACAATATACCGATAACGAGGCTTACCCTGGGATTCATTGGGTAAAACTACGGAATGTAAGAATTAGAATTTTGAGAATTAAAGGATTTACAGAATTACTTGGCATAAGGCAACCAATGGCAGAGTGCCGGGGAACCGGTTAATTTTAATTTAACATAATCATAATACACCCTACATTATTTTGTTGTAGCATTACCTGTGAACCGGCCGTAATAATATAAAAAAGCCAATTATGAAAAAAATTACACTGCCTGCCTTGTTTGTCCTTTGTTTGTTTACTGCCGCATGTTCTAAACGCAATTGCTGCGTGCCGCCTGTTGTTACCCCTTACATTGGTGCCGACAAAAATTCGGTAAAATGGACCGGAGAAGCGACTGCCGAAAAACAAGGTGCGGATACATTATTGATAATTGGCTCGAAAACCGAAGAACGGTTGATCATGCGCTTAAAGTTCACCGGCAAAGGCATATACACCTTTCAAAACAACCAGGCCTTTTATTTTACCACTATTGGCGGCGATGTGTTTACAAGCGAATATATAGTTGACAATACCGCTGCAAGTACATTAACCGTTACAGATTACAACGAAACAACCAGGCTGGTAAGCGGCACTTACAGCCTTGCGCTGAAAAGGGATTACCCTAATCCGTCGGTAGCGTACCCGGAAAGTTTAAAATTCACTAACGGCATGTTTAATGTTTACCTGCCTAAATAAGTCTGCGGCCTGCACCTAAATTCTGCAATTTCGGGTTCATCCAATGGATGATTAATTGTATTTTTGCCGCTCAAAATATTTTTATATGGGCCAGCGGATTAAGATTAAAGCATTACTGCAAAGCGGGGAAACCGGTACAGAGGTAACGGTAAAAGGATGGGTACGGGCATTCCGCTCCAATCGTTTTATTGCTTTAAACGATGGCTCTACCAATAGCAACCTGCAAATTGTAGTTGATTTTGAAAACACCGACCCGGCATTGCTTAAACGCATCACCTTTGGTGCGGCTGTAGCCATTACCGGCACCTTGGCACCTTCATTGGGGCAGGGCCAATCGGTAGAAGTTATTGCCAACGAGATTGAAATATTAGGCGATTGCAACCCGGAAGAATTCCCGTTGCAACCAAAGAAACAAACACTGGAGTTTTTGCGCGAGAACGCTCACCTGCGTTTCCGCACTAATACATTTGGTGCTATATTCCGTGTACGGAACACGCTGTCATTTGCGGTACACCAGTTTTTCCAGGATAAGGGCTTTGTGTATTTGCATACGCCGGTAATCACACAATCTGATGCCGAAGGCGCGGGCGAAGCGTTCCACGTCACCAATTTCGACCTGGCCAATGTGCCCCGTACCGATACTGGCGAGGTAGATTACAAACAGGATTTCTTCGGCAAATCTACCAACCTTACCGTATCCGGCCAATTGGAAGGGGAACTGGGTGCCATGGCCCTGAGTGATATTTATACCTTCGGGCCAACCTTCCGTGCGGAGAACTCCAACACCACCCGCCACCTTGCGGAGTTTTGGATGATTGAGCCGGAGATGGCTTTTTATGACATCCACGATAACGCCAACCTGGCAGAGGAGTTGTTGAAATACGTTATCAGCTACGCTTTGGATAAAAACAAGGAAGACCTGGAGTTTTTAACCCAGCGTTTGCTTGACGAGGAAAAACAGAAACCACAAAACGAGCGTTCGGAACTGTCCTTATTGGATAAACTACAGTTTTGCCTCAACAACGATTTTGAGCGTTTAACCTATACAGAAGCGATTGAGATACTGCGCGAATCTACCCCGAACAAAAAGAAGAAATTCCAGTTCCCGGTTGAAGGCTGGGGTACCGACCTGCAATCGGAACACGAGCGTTACCTGGTAGAAAAACACTTTAAAAAACCGGTGATCCTTACCGATTACCCTAAAGAGATAAAATCCTTTTACATGCGCCAAAACGACGACGGCAAAACCGTTGCCGCAATGGATATCCTGTTCCCGGGCATCGGCGAAATTATCGGAGGCTCACAGCGCGAAGAACGTTTGGATAAGCTGGAAACCCGCATGGACGAACTGGGCATCCCTAAAGACGAGCTTTGGTGGTACCTGGATACCCGCCGCTTCGGCGCATGCCCGCACGCAGGCTTTGGCCTTGGCTTTGAGCGTTTGGTGCTGTTTGTTACCGGGATGGGCAACATCAGGGACGTGATCCCTTTCCCAAGGTTCCCGAAGAACGCGGAATTTTAACAGGATTATAGGATTTAGAGATTTAACACGATTTCTAAGACCCCACTGATAAATCAGTGAGGCTGTTTACTGATTGAAGGATTTAATCGTGTTAATTTTCAATAGCTCGATCGTGTTAATCGCTTAATCCCTCAATCGTGTTTAATTTTGGCATGGAGCAGTTCATCGGCGAAGTAGTTTAGCTTGATGTACATTCGTACACTTTCGTACAAATCCGTACAGTTTCGTACAGCAAAATGCCGCTTGCAAAACCTGTGTTTTTCTGTGGTTTTTCGGTGGTTTTCTTTGATAATTCGGGACAAAACAACAATTTTCGTGGGATGCCTTAATTTGCGTTAAATGCACTGCAAACTTCCGCAACCGTTTCGCTCAGCGGCCTAAATTCAAACCCTATGGCTTTCCTGATTTTGCTGTTATCAAACTCCCTGGTTACCGATGCGGCGCGGGCGCTGGTTTTATCAATGGCCGGGGCGTTACCGGTTAGGCTTCCCCAAAGCGATGCGCCTCGCCAGGCCACTTCCATCAT
>CBFGNE010000315.1:0-5264 GCA_965649995.1 uncultured Mucilaginibacter sp. | reverse complement strand
GGCCTATTTTAAACACGCTGCTGTCAAAAAACATCACCAATGTACTGATAGTAGTGGTGCGTTATTTCGGCGGCACTTTATTGGGTGTGCCCGGATTGATAAACGCCTATAAACTGGCAACAGAGGCGGCGCTGGAAAGCGCTGAGATCATTGAAAAAACGGTTAACGATATCTACACCATTACGTTTGAGTACCCGCAAATGAACGAGGTGATGCGCATCATTAAAGACGAGCAACTACAGGTATTGGAGCAGGCCTCGGAACTTAATTGCAGCATTAAATTTTCTGTCCGTAAAACACAGGTAGAGCAGGTGATGAGCAAACTCGATAAACAAACAGGGCTAAAGGTGGTTTATAATTATAGCGGTTAACGCGTCAACCTAACACAAAAACGTTTCTAAATTGCGTTTTTAAGCCCCCAGTTCCCGCCAATTTTGCCTAATTTGCCTCCATATGCAATCTTTTGAAATAGATAAATCGGACCTGCTGCGCATTAAAACTGCGCTTGATGGGGATGATGCTGGTTTAGAGGCAGTTCTGCAAGAGTACCACGCCTCTGAAATAGCTATCCTGTTCGAAAAATTGCCACAGGAGGCCAAGGAGCGTATCATCAATATGCTGCCCGCGGATATTGCTTCGGAAGTGCTTTCGGAAATGACCGAGGAATCGCATCCCGAAGACTTGCTGCTAAACATGCATCCTGAGAAGCGGTCAGACATTGTTGAGGAGCTGGATTATGACGACGCTACGGATATCATTTCACAGCTGGAAGAGCATGAGCAGCACGAGATCCTCCGGGACATCGACCAGGAGGATGCACACAACATCCGCGCACTTTTAAAGTACGATGAGGATACGGCGGGCGGGCTGATGAACTCCGAAGTTATCAAGGTAAATATCAATCTTGATAAAAAAGATGCATTGGACGAGATCATCCGCCAATCTGAAGAGATGGAGGAGTTTTATACCATTTACGTGGTAGACGACGGCGATATCCTGCAAGGCATACTCTCTATCAAATCCATCATCAAAGCCCGTTCAGACGCTCGCGTAAGCGATTTGGTGGATAAGAACTTCATCTACGTAAAAGCCGAACTCGATCAGGAAGATGTTGCCGGGTTGATATCTCAATACAACCTCACTACTATCCCGGTTGTGGACGATCATATGAAACTGCTGGGCCGTGTTACAGTTGATGACATCATCGACGTAATGGAGCAGGAGAGTACCGAGGATATACTGAAGATCTCCGGTGTATCCGAAGATGAGGAACTAAGCGGTAACTGGAAAGAAGCGGTTAAAAGCCGCCTGCCATGGCTGGTAATTAACCTGGGTACCGCTTATTTGGCAGCATCCATCATCAGGCATTTTGATAGCACCGTATCGCAATTGCCGCAAATAGCAGCTTATATGACCATTATTGCGGGTATGGGCGGCAATGCGGCAACGCAGTCGCTGGCAGTTACCGTTCGCCGGATCTCATTGAGCGACCTGAGCGACGCACAAGCTTACAATACCGTGCTCAAAGAGTTTTTGGTTGGGCTGTTAAATGGTGCAGCCAACGGGCTTATTGTTTTTGCTATCGCGATGTTTTACGATGCCGACCCATTGCTTGGGTTGGTGCTGTTTTTAGCAATGACGGGTAACCTGGTTATAGCCGGGCTAACCGGCGCATCCATCCCGCTGGTGCTAAAAAGGGTAGGGATAGACCCTGCGGTGGCATCGTCCATCATCATTACAACGTTTACCGATTGCGCAGGATTTTTGCTGCCACTGTGGCTTGCAAGTAAGTTTTTGCTGCATAGCTAACAGCGAATAGAGTTTTGTTATAAATTTGAACCATCAAAATACCGATATAGATGACCGAAGTAAGATACAACTGGACACACGAGGAAATAGCCGAAATATACAACTCACCACTGCTTGACCTGGTTTACCGGGCGGCAAGCATACACCGCGAGAATAAAGATTATGCTGAAGTACAAATAAGCTCCCTTATTTCTATTAAAACCGGTGGTTGCCCCGAGGATTGCGCATATTGCCCGCAGGCTGCCCGCTATAATACCGGGGTGGATGTACATGCCATTATGCCCAAAGAAGAAGTTTTGGCTGCGGCGCAAAAAGCCAAAAACGGTGGTGCAAGCCGCCTTTGTATGGGCGCCGCCTGGCGCGAAGTGCGCGATAACCGCGACTTTGACAAAGTGATTGATATGGTGAAAGCCGTAAACTCGCTGGATATGGAAGTTTGCTGCACACTGGGCATGCTTACCGAATCGCAGGCGCAACGGTTGGCCGATGCGGGATTGTACGCCTACAACCACAATTTAGATACCTCTGAGGACGACTATAAACGCATCATTACCACCCGCACTTATGATGACCGCCTGCAAACTTTAGAACATGTGCGCAAAGCAAAAATATCGGTATGCAGCGGCGGTATCATCGGCCTTGGCGAAACGGTTGCCGATAGGATATCTATGCTGAAAACATTATCCAATATGCCAAAGCATCCCGAGTCGGTGCCTATTAATGCCCTGGTACCGGTTAAAGGCACGCCACTGGCAGATCAGCCGCGTGTTTCGGTTTGGGATATGGTAAGGATGATAGCCACTGCACGCATTGTAATGCCAAAAACCGTGGTAAGGCTTTCTGCCGGCCGTACCGAGATGAGCACTTTAGAGCAGGCTTTCTGCTTTATGGCAGGCGCCAACTCCATCTTTGCCGGCGAAAAATTGCTTACAACGCCAAACCCATCATTTGATGAGGATATGGCCATGTTTGAGTTGTTGGGTTTAACGCCGCGCAAGGCATTTAAAAACGGCAGGCCTAATGTTTCTAAAGAGATAAGGGAAATGAGCATTAACGAGGTGATTTAAGCCGAATTTATATGAAACGATCAGGCGTTACGCTGGTGCTTGCGCTTTTGTCCATTGTTTTAAAAGCGCAGGTAAACCTGCCTCTAAAGCACGAGCTTGACAGTATTTATGCCCTGGACCAAAAGTACCGGGCTTTTATATCTGTTAAACTGGATAGCGCCAGGATAGATTCCCTGGCAAAAGTTTATAATGTGCCCAAAACCGGGCTTACAGATTACTTATGGAAGCTGCAAACCGCCGCCGATTCATCAAGTACAAAACGGATAGAGGCTATTATTAAACAGTATGGTTACCCGGGTAAAACTTTGGTAGGCGAACCTACTAACGAAGCCGTATTTTATGTACTGCAACATTCCACAAAGATAGACCAGTATTTAGACGTAGTTAAACAAGCCGCTGACAAAAAAGAGCTGCCTTTCAGGCTTTATGCGATGATGAAAGACCGCTCGCTGATGTATAACAATAAAGAACAAATTTGGGGTACACAAGCAAAAGGCATGGGTATAACCGACCCCGAAACCAAAAAATCTGCGTGGAAATTTTTTATTTGGCCTATAGCGGATCAGCAGGGTGTTAATAAACGCCGTAAAGAAGCAGGTTTTGAACAAACTGTTGAGGAGAATGCAAAACGCTTAGGCCTAACTTATAAGGTTTATACCTTAACCGATGTAAAAAACGGTAAAATAGATTAAGCTGCTAAACCTCCCTATCCTGCGAAAACAAATTGCCATCATATCTCTTTTATACTCAAAAAAAGAAATATTATGGCATTTGACCAATACCACGAGCCGGCTAATGAGCTGAGCGACAAAACCCGCACTTTCGCCCGCATGATCGTCTCTCTTGGCGAAGAAGCTGAGGCGATAAACTGGTACGAGCAACGCATCTCGGTAGAAAAAGACCCGCAAGCAAAAGCGATCATGCAAAACGCGCAGCACGAAGAGTTTAAGCACTTTGGTATGGATTTGGAATTCTTGCTTCGCCAGAAACCCGTTTGGCGCAAAACTTTGCTGGCCATTTTGTATAAAGAAGGCGATATTGTAGAGCTTGGCGAAAAGGGCGAAGAAGCTTCGGAATAAAAACACCCACGTCACGTTGAACTTGTTTCAACACCCCATCATAAAGGTAACCACTTTGTTGAATCGCTCAGCAGGCTCACTACTTTGCGTGTGGGGTGCCGAAAAAATTTCGGCATGATGTAAGGTTAATGTTGCTGCCTCTAAACATCCTCCATTTTAATTGATTTATGTAAATTGCTGCATTGTAATTTATCACGATGAGCATGTACAAACACCTCGCCTTTTTCTTATTATTGTTTTGTTTAAATAATGTACAAGCACAAAACAACATTATCGTCCTCCAAACCGATTTTGGGTTAAAGGATGGCGCTGTGTCTGCCATGAAAGGCGTGGCTATGGGTGTATCGCCAGGCTTAAAGCTTTTCGACCTTACGCACGAGATCCCAAATTACAACATCTGGGAGGCATCGTACCGCCTGTTTCAAACCATCAACTATTGGCCAAAGGGTACGGTGTTTGTTTCGGTGGTCGATCCGGGAGTAGGTACCTCGCGCAAATCTGTTGTGGTAAAAACAAAAACCGGGCAGTTCATCGTAACGCCCGATAACGGCACGCTTACCCACGTTGCCGAAGCTTTTGGCATAGCCGAAGTGCGGGAAATAGATGAAGCCGTTAACCGCCGCAAAGAGTCGGGCAAATCGTACACCTTCCACGGGCGCGATGTTTACGTTTATACTGCGGCACGGTTGGCGGCCGGCGTGATAACCTATCAGCAGGTGGGCAAAGTATTGCCCAAACAAGTGGTAATGATCCCTTACCAGCGTTCTACTTTTGAAAACGGCGTGCTGAAGGGGACTATAGATGTACACGATATACAATACGGCAACATCTGGACTGATATTAATGACGATCTGGTAGCCAAACTCAACCCCAAATTCGGCGACGTTCTGCACGTTAAAATATTCAACAAAGGCAAGCAGGTTTACGAAGGCGATGCTCCATACAGCCATACCTTTGGCGATGTACCCGAAGGTAAGCCATTGGCTTACTTAAACAGCCTGCTGCAATTATCTTTCGCCCTCAATATGGGCAGTTTCGCCGATACTTACAAAATAGGCAGTGGCAGCGATTGGAGCGTGGAGGTAGTGAGGCGTTGAAAGGTTGGAAGGTTTGAAAGTTGAAATGTTAAGAGCCCAACCTTTCAACCTTAAAACTTTTTAACTTTACAACTCAAAACAAATGAAACGGATTAAAATCAACACCACCTTTGAAGAAGACGAAGAAGAACGCAGGCAATTCTTTGTCGAGTTATCGTATTCGGAGAGGTTGCGGTATCATTTCAAGTTGCGGAAGATGTTCAATTTCCACA
>CBFGNE010000314.1:0-5265 GCA_965649995.1 uncultured Mucilaginibacter sp. | reverse complement strand
CAAAACCCCGTTGCCTGTAAAAATCAGTAACCTCGGTTTGGTTAATCTCCAATAACGGATAGCGTTTAAAAAAAACTGCAATTTGCAAACTGTCAAAAGAGCTACCGGCTATTGTTGTATCACGATGTATCGTTACCGCTGTTTTTGGCGGTTGTTGCCCACAACCAGCCAACGATGCACAGGTTGCAATAGCTATAAGGGATATTTTAAGAAGATACAGTTTCATAGACGGTGATTGAACATTGGTGTTGTTACCGCCGCCTCTTCAAATTTATGCAGGCAAAGTGTGTTATTAGATGAGCGTAACCATTTTATAAAGTGATAAGCGTCACTTACAATTTAACGGCCTTATAATAGCTTTGTGGGCACTGATGGGCATTAATACTTCTCCTACCTAAACTTACTCCAAAATTTGCTCCAGCTTATTTATAGTAATTGGCTTGCTTATAAAATCCTGCACAGTGGTGTAGGTGAAGGCACGCTCTTTATCCTTGCTAAAGATAGACGAGGTGGCTATATAAATTTTTGCGCCGACAGTACTATCCATATTTAAACGGTTATACTCTTCTAAAAACTCCCACCCATCCATTACCGGCATCCTCAAATCCAGGAAGATGTGTTGAGGTAACTGCCTCTTATCGTTTTTTATTGCATCCTGCAATAGCCCTATTGCCGCCCGGCCATTTAAACAGCCGGCGATGTTTGCATCAGGCACAACCCTTTTGGTCAATTTTTCGAGAATGAAATTATTGATGGGGTCGTCATCTATAATCAGCACATTTACTGGGGGATAAGTGTTCATGTGTATATAACACACCAAGCAGAAATTGTTTTAGTTAATTTATAATTAATAAAATTATGCATTTAAATCCCCCTTTATACGCAATTCGTTTTGCCTCCCAATTACGTTTTTTTAGTATCTTCACCCATCACTTTAGCATGGTTATGAAAAAAACCCTCACCCTAAGTTTACTGGCCTTATCGGCAGCAAGTTTCGCACAGCAAAAAACGTTAATTGGCTTTACACCGGCGTCCTCGGCAAACCAAATAGCTGCCGAAAAAACCTTTGATGCGGCTTTAAGTGCACAGCGTATTGGCGAAACCATTAAAACGCTGTCGGCTTACCCACATAACCTTGGCTCGCCCGGCAGCAAGGCTGTTGCAGATAAAATTTTGGCTATGTACAAAAGTTACGGGTTGGATGCGCACCTCGAAACCTACACCGTATTATTCCCAACGCCAAAAACACGGGTGCTGGAGTTAACCGGGCCAACCGCCTACACTGCTCTGCTAAAAGAGCCGCCGCTGGCACAAGATGCCACATCCGGCCAAGCTAACCAACTACCTACCTATAACGCCTGGAGCGCCGATGGCGATGTACGCGGGCAACTGGTGTTTGTAAATTATGGCCTGCCCGATGATTACCTAAAACTGGATGCCATGGGGATAGATGTAAAGGGTAAAATAGTGATTGCAAAATACGGCCGTTCGTGGCGCGGCATAAAGCCGAAGGTAGCTTACGAGCACGGCGCAATTGGCTGTATCATTTATTCGGACCCGGCAGATGACGGCTATTCGGCGGGCGATGTTTACCCAAAAGGGGCTTATAAGAACGAGCACGGCGTGCAGCGCGGCTCGGTAATGGATATGGTACTTTACCCCGGCGACCCGCTTACCCCCGGCCTTGGTGCTACCAAAGATGCCAAACGGCTGGACAGGAAAGACGCTACAACGATATTAAAGATACCAGTACTGCCAATAAGCTACCACGATGCCCAGCCATTGCTGGCTGCTTTAGATGGCCCCGTAGCACCCGATGGCTGGGCAGGCGCCTTGCCTATTACCTATCATATTGGCGGCGGCAAGGCCATCGTACACCTAAAAATGGAATTTAACTGGGATATGGTGCCGGCTTACAATGTTATTGCAAAAATAAAAGGCTCGGGCTACCCGGATGAGTGGGTGATGCGCGGCAATCACCACGATGCCTGGGTAAACGGCGCCAACGACCCTATTAGCGGGCAGGCTGCTATGCTGGAAGAAGCCCGCGCCATTGGCGATCTGTTGAAAACCGGCTGGAAACCAAAGCGAAGCATTATCTATTGCTCATGGGATGGCGAAGAACCGGGGCTGGTAGGCTCTACCGAATATGCGGAGGACCATGCTAAAGAACTACAGCAGAAAACCGTTGTATACATCAACTCGGATAGTAATGCCCGCGGCTTTTTGGGTGCAGGCGGTTCGCAGGCGCTGGAGGGTTTTATAGATGAAGTTACCCAGGGCGTAACCGACCCGCAAACAAAAGTGAGCGTGTTTGAGCGGAAGAAGGCATCGCAGCTGGTAAACGCGTCTTCCACTGCCGACAAAAAGGAGATACTTGAAAGCAAGGGTCAAAAGCTGTCGGCACTGGGTTCGGGGTCTGATTTTTCTTCGTTTTTGCAGCATTTGGGTATTACCACGTTGGATCTTGGCTTTGGAGGGGAAGACGGAGGCGGCGAATACCACTCTATTTACGATTCGTTTGACGATTACAAACGCTTTAAAGACCCCGATTTTGCTTACGGCGTTGCGCTTGCCCAAACCGCAGGCCACACGGTACTGCGCATGGCCAATGCCGAGGTTTTGCCATTCGATTTCCGCAGCCTGCAGGCAACTATCAGCAAATACGCTACTGAACTAAGTAAACTTGCCGACGATACCCGCGAGGCCACAAAAGTTGATAATCAGCTTGTTGGCGCAAATTATTACACCCTCGCTGCCGACCCAACCCACCAGTACAAAGCACCTGTTGCAAAGGATACCGTACCTGCCATCGATTTTAAACCGCTTACCGCCGCGCTGGACTCCTTAAAGAAAAGTGCGGACAAACTGGCCACCTACTGGGGCACTGCGGTACTTGCCGATGGCAGCCACGATAAACTAAACAAACTGCTTTACCAGGCCGAGCAGCAACTATTGGCCGCCGAAGGTTTGCCCCGCCGCGGATGGTACAAGCACACTATTTTTGCTCCTGGTTTTTACACAGGCTATGGCGTTAAAACCATCCCCGGCATCCGCGAAGCTATTGAGCAACGCAACTGGGAGGAAGCAAAGCAACAAATAGCCGTGGTTTCGGGGCGGATAAATGCTTTGGCGGCTTATTTGGCGGAGGGGGCGAAATAGCCCTAAGGTAAACGCATAGCAGGATCAACCATCTAAAAGGTAAACCTGTTTCAGGACGTTTGGCCGTACGAATCGTACAACTCGTACAGTTCGTACAAGCTCGTACACTTTCGTACAAACTCGCACAGTCTCGTACACTTTCGTACAGTTTCGCACAATTTCGTACAGTTTCGTACAGCAAAACGCGGTTTGCGAAAATCTGCGTTTTTCTGTGGTTTTTCGGTGTTTTTCTTTGATAAATCGGGGCGTAAACGCAGGTTTTTCAAAAGGGGCATTTTGGGGTTTTGGCCTGCCAAACGGCATCAAAAATTAGTCGGTGCCCAATCGGTTTAGAATTTCCCTACAATTCAAATATCACCCCAATGGTTGGCAACACATTACCGCCTTTGTTATCCAGTAGTTTGGAGCGGAAACGCGAGGGGTCTCCGGGGGCGTCCTGCAGGTTTCCGGCGGCATCGCGGTCGGGTACCAGGTAGGGCTGCAACTGGTATTGGTTGTAGGTGAGGTTTTGGATATCCAGGTACACGTTCAGCGTAAACTTTTTAAAGGGGTACTTTTTATCAACCCGCACATCAACCTGGTAAAAGGTGTTTAGCTGGCGGCTGTTAAGCTGCGTCCAATCGGGTATACCCTGCGGGAAGATGGCGTAATTGCTTTTTAAGGTAGATGTGCTGATGTTGTATGGCGTGTACGGCCCGCCGCCGGTTAAGCGCAGCTTGGCACCCACTTCCCAGTTGCGTTTAAATACTTTACCGCCCGTCATGCTGAGGATGTAGCGGTTATTCCACGACGATTGCACGTACTGCCCTTTCTTATCCTGGAATTCGCTGCGGAACAGCGTGAGCGCAAAAATGCCGTAAAAGCCTTTGTTAAGCCTTTGCTGGGCAAAAAACTCTACTCCGTAACTACGCCCTTTGGTGTAGCCTACCACTTGCTGGTTACCCACCACGCCAAAATCGGCACCGAGGTTGGCCAGCGGGATGCTATCGCCCAGTACCCGCTCTACCGGGTAATCTTTGTAATGCTTGTAAAAGCCCTCGATAGTGAATCGGGTGTTTTTAAGCGTGTTGTATTCCAGCCCCAGCACGAGTTGTTTGTTGGATATGTATTTTACGCCTCCGTTGGCCAACACGCCGCTGCTATCGCGGTAGCCTAAAACGGTGTAGGCAGGCAACTGGTAGTATATGCCTGTATTAAAGTTGATGCTTAGCTTTTCGCTGATGTTGTAAGATGCGGAAAAACGCGGCGAAAGGGTTTTAGCCAGGTTATTCATTTTGGATGAATAGGTATTGACATCGGCGCGTATCCCGGCAGAAAGGTTCAGTTTATCCTCAAAATAAGCCCTGCTGAGCTGCCCGAACAGGCTGTATTTAAAAAAGTTGATTTCCGACGTATAGATGTTGCTGTTAAAGGGCAGCAGGTTAAAGGTATTGGTGGTGTATTGGGCAGTTTCGGCGCCGGCACCAAAACTGATGCGGTAGTTGTTGGCACGGCTCACGTTCTCGAACCTGAATTTGTTCTCGATCTCTTTGGAATTATAATCAAGCGTTTTAGTGCCGGCTTCGTTGTTATCCTGAAATTTTTTGGCGCGGTTATCCAGGTAATCCCTGCTTAAAACAAACAGGCTATAGCCATTGGACCGGTAGTTTTTGTAGGTAGCGCCTATAGTATAGTTATTTTGCGAATTAACCGGGATGTTGGCCAGCGTGTACTGGTTTAGCTCGGTATTTTTGGCATCGAGGTTGAGTTTAAAACGGTCGAGCGCGCCGAGGCCTAAAATGGTCAGCTCGTTTTTGGCGTTGAACTTGGTTTTCACCTTGAACTGAAAATCCTGGTAAGATGGTAAAAAAGGCAGCCCGATAAGCTTAAACAGGCCTTGAAGGTACGAGTAACGGTACGAGGATATAAACGTTGTTTTTTTGCTGAGCGGGCCTGCAAGCGTGGCGGCAAAATCGCTGGAGCCAATGGTGAGCGTGGCGTTGGTACGGTCGGTTGGACCATCCTTTTGCTTAAACTCAAATACCGAGCTGAGTGCATTACCCCTGTTTGCGGGGAAGGCGCCCGAGTAAAAATCAACCTCGTTTATAAAATCGACATTGATAA
>CBFGNE010000313.1:0-5266 GCA_965649995.1 uncultured Mucilaginibacter sp. | reverse complement strand
CCATTTGCTGGGTGCGGGCGCTCATATCATTCATGATCATATAGCCGGCAATGTAACTGTCGGCATCGGCGGCTTTTATATTGCGCCCTTTTTTATTGAGCACCACGGCTACTTCCAGTTCAAAATCCAGCTTTTGGAAATGGTCGGGCATGCATTCAATTTCGCCGGGGCCTTGTATGGCGTTGTGGTTGGTAAAGTAAAATATGGGGTACTGGTCAAACTCGGGTATCATATCCACCTTGCGGTTGCGGCGGGCGGCAGCTACATGTTGCCTGAAGGCATACCCGTCGCGGCAGCTTGTGGGGTGCGGTACAGGCGCTATCAGCTCGTAAAACAGTTCCTCTTTGCCCTGCATTTTGCCGCTGCGCAGGTCCTCATTTACACGTTTGGCATGCACCATCAGTTCATCGCCACCCCATAAAAACTCGTTCATATTATCGGGGATGAGCTTATCGCAGGAGTTGAGGTTGTAAATATGCCCTTTGATGTATACGCCCAAATGTTCGCGGCCTTCGGTTTTATAGGATACTAATTTCATAGGTATGTTGGTTTATCAGGTTTAATTTTTTTAAGGTTGCGCCCCAGGAAGGAGTTCACCAGGTATATAAAAGCAATTAACAGGGTAAGGTCTAACAGCAGGTTGCTAAAATTAAAGCCAAGCTCGCTTTGGCCCAAATAGATAAGTTTGCCATGGGTGTAGCGGTAAAACTGCCATGGAAAGCCAATAGCAACTAAACCCTCTGTTGCAGATTTATCCTCGGTAAACAAAAGCGTTAAAATAATCCAGGCAACTATTCCAAATAGTATGGCTTCTTTCCTGATCATATCGGTTTAATTGGAAACCAAACATAGTAATTTTTTTATTTGATCGGTGAGTAGTGAATGGTTGATTAGGAGAGTAGTCCTTATGCGTTATAATTACATGGCGTTAAATATTTGATGTCAACGTATATTTAGTGCTCACCGAACCCAACGAAGAACACAAAAACCGGCCTTGTCCTGTTCGGCAACCACTGAAACTGCTAAAGCACTGCCTTTAATAGAATAGGGCGCAGCCGGCACTTTTCTTTGGTTCGTTTCTTTTGGTGCCAAAAGAACGGCGCAGCCCTCTTGAGCACCTTTAAAAAATGAATAACCGCGAAAAAATGAACATCCACAGGCTTCGCAATACCTACTGCCTCACCTAACGAAGTACTACCGAACGGTATCGGCTACTTTTTCAAAAAACAGCTATTAGATAGTAGCAAGACCAACTCACCACTCTCTTAATCAACCAATCAGCAAAATTTGCTTCTTAATATAAAACGCCTAAATTTGTATACCAATTATGTGCATTAAAAAACAGTTTTACTTTTCCCTCGGGCTCACTTCCATGAGTGACGCTTCCTCCTTTAGGGATGCTGTGCTTGCTACTGCCGTTTTAGCGCAATACTAATTTTGTTGTTGTAAGGTTTTAATGTTGAAAGGTTGTAAGGTTACTTCTGCCGCCATTAAAACTATTCCCCCGTTTCAATCGTTTAATAATTAATGTTTTAAGCTGGGTTTTCATAACCTTTCAACCTTAAAAACATTCCAACATTTAAACCAATTTACCAATGCCTATTTACCATACTTTAGGGAGTATCCCGCATAAGCGGCATACGCAGTTCCGTAAGCCGGATGGCACTTTATATGCCGAAGAGCTGGTTTCTACCGAAGGGTTCTCCAGCCTGTATTCGCTGGTTTACCATGCCTACCCGCCTACTATTGTAAAAGCACTGGGCGAACCGTACTCCGTTGAACCCAAAATAGCCCGCGAAAAACACCTGAAGCATACCAGCCTCATTGGTTTTAATATTGAACCGGTTGATGATTACCTGCAAAGCCGCAAACCCGTACTGGTGAACGCCGACCTGCACATCTCCCTGGCTGCGCCGCGCAAAAGCATGACTGATTATTTTTACAAAAACAGCCAGGCCGACGAGGTGATATTTATCCACGTGGGCAGCGGTACCTTAAAAACAGGCTTCGGTAAGATACGGTTTGAATATGGCGACTACGTTGTAGTGCCCCGCGGTACCATTTACCAGTTGGAATTTGATACGCCCGATAACCGCCTGTTTATAGTAGAAAGCTTTAGCCCTATCCGCTCGCCAAAACGCTACCGTAACGCCTACGGGCAACTGATGGAGCATTCGCCTTATTGCGAACGCGATATTAAACGCCCTACGGATCTGGAAACGAACGATGAGAAAGGCGATTTTAATATCCTCATAAAAAAACAGGGGCTAATATATCCTTACACTTATGGCACCCACCCTTTCGATTTTATTGGATGGGATGGCTTCCACTACCCATGGGCATTTTCGATACATGATTTTGAACCCATAACAGGCCGCGTACATCAACCGCCCCCGGTACATCAAACCTTCGAGGGCAATAACTTTGTCATATGCTCTTTTGTGCCGAGGAAATTCGATTACCATCCCCTATCCATCCCCGCCCCTTACAACCACAGCAATGTGGATAGCGACGAGGTGCTGTACTATGTAGATGGCGATTTTATGAGCCGCAAAAGCGTAGTGAAAGGGCAAATTACCCTGCACCCCGGCGGCATACCGCACGGCCCTGCACCCGGTTCGGTAGAAAAATCTATCGGCAAAGAATTTACCGACGAACTGGCCGTGATGATTGACCCCTTCCGCCCGCTGATGCTAACAGAAGATGCGGTACGGATTGAAGACGAAAATTATTATAAGAGCTGGGTGATGTAGAGAGAAAAGAATCAAGAAGCAAGAGGTAAGAATCAAGAGACAAGAACCAAGAAATAAGATTGAGCGTGAGCAAAGTAAATATTCACTCATTCAATAATTAAAAAAATGAGCACATTAACATTAGATAAAGAAAACAATAAAGTCTCCCCTGCCGGGGGAGATTTAGAGGGGGCTGCTGATTTCCTGCCGCTTAAAGGCACGGATTATGTGGAATTTTATGTGGGCAACGCCAAGCAGGCGGCGCACTATTATAAAACTGCCTTCGGCTTTCAGGACCTGGCGTATGCCGGCCCCGAGACGGGTGTACGCGACCGCGCATCCTACGTATTGCAACAAGGCAAGATCCGCCTGATGCTGACCACCCCATTGCATTCGGACCATCCCATTGCCGAGCATATTAAAAAGCATGGCGACGGTGTAAAGGTACTGGCGTTGTGGGTAGATGATGCCTTTGATGCTTTTAAACAAACCGTAAAACGTGGTGCCGAGCCTTACCAGGAGCCCAAATCCATCACCGACGAATACGGCGAAGTGCGTACCAGCGGCATTAAATTGTACGGCGAAACCGTGCATATGTTTATAGAGCGTACTAATTATACCGGTCCTTTTTTACCGGGATATAGGGCCATGGAAACTAGCTACAAGCCTGCAGATACCGGCTTGCTGTATGTAGACCATTGCGTGGGTAACGTGGGCTGGCATAAAATGAACCAATGGGTGAATTTTTATGAGGACATTATGGGCTTCCGTAACATCCTTACGTTTGATGACAAGATGATATCAACCGAGTACAGTGCCCTGATGAGTAAGGTAATGAGCAACGGCAATGGCTATGTTAAATTCCCGATAAACGAGCCTGCCGAGGGAAAAAAGAAAAGCCAGATAGAAGAATACCTGGAATTTTATGAAGGCGAAGGCGTGCAGCACATGGCCCTGGCCACTGCCGATATTGTAAAAACCGTAACCGACCTGCAAAGCCGCGGCATAGAGTTTTTAACCGTGCCTACTACCTATTACGATGAATTAACTGCCCGTGTTGGCCATATTGATGAAGACCTGGAGCCATTAAAGAAACTGGGCATATTGGTAGACCGTGATGACGAAGGCTACCTGCTGCAGATCTTTACCAAACCAGTGGAGGACAGGCCAACCTTGTTCTTCGAGATCATCCAGCGCAAGGGTGCCAAATCCTTCGGTGCGGGCAATTTTAAAGCTTTGTTTGAGGCTATTGAAAGAGAGCAGGAGTTGAGGGGGAATTTGTAATCAGCCCCACCCAAACCCTCCCCGGAAGGGAGGGCTTTGAGAAAACCTTTTTTAAGTCTCCCCTACCGGGGGAGATTTAGAGGGGGCTTTCCCAAACAAAAAAAGGCGTACCAGTTTATGGTACACCTTCAAATTTTTTTGTGGTAGATAGAGATTACTTACCTGCAGCAATAGCTAAAACAGCATTGTTTTTTGCTATCTGGCTATCTTTTTTCTCTGCAGAACGGCTGCCCAGCTCAATGTTGGTAGCTAACTTTAAAAACTGTACTTCTAAACGAGAGAATGTTTTGTTTCTTCTATCTTTTCTTTTTAAACGAGTAACGCCCATGATCTTTATTTTATATAATGTATTAACCCTGAGGTCGGAAGCGGATTCGAACCGCTGTAGGAGGTTTTGCAGACCTCTGCCTAGCCACTCGGCCATCCGACCTTTTTTAAGGACTGCAAAAATAGTAATTATTATTTGCTAATCAATTTTATTTCGCCTTTTTGTATAGTTGTGAATAACTCTTTTACAGCAATAACAAGGCGGTATCTTTTTCGGCCTTTTATACCGGGGATATTAAACATATAATTATTATATTGAGGGCACATAACCGTTACCTTATGCACCCGGTTTACCGCCAAATTATTGTCTGTATAATTGCCTTTATATCCATCGTAAGCACTTGCAACAGATGCCAGAAGCAGGCTGCCGCCCGGCGCGAGTTGGGGCAATGGAACGCCGCAACCGAAAAACAGATGTACGATACTTTTTACCAGGGCGCTTCCGGCCTGGGCAGCGATGAGGATGAACGGGCGCAATATGCAGCTTGCTGCCTTCACCAGATGAAGGCCTTGTTCCCCGAAGGGCTTGGCAGCGTAGGCAGCGAAGTATCCGACAGCATAAAAGTTGCGGTGATGAAGATTGGCGCAGACTGTGCAAAAAACCTTCAGCGCAACCACCCGCCTGTTAGCGTGTGGAACGCGGACCTGGTAAAACAGATGAAGCTGCGGTTTTACTCGTACCAGGAGGCGAAGCTTATGCCGGGTAGTATGAAAGACGACTACGTTGATTGTTTAGCATTTGAGGTAATGGCAAAGTTTCCGAACGGCCCGCAAAAGGACAACGACAAAGCATTCATAGCCGGCATACTGGCTGCGCGCAAGCATTGCAGCAAGTTAGTGCTCAACAAATACCAAAAACAGTTAGATAGAAAGCTTAAAGCGCAAGTTAAGAAAGATACGCTCGCTCAGTAAGATCATTTGCC
>CBFGNE010000312.1:0-5275 GCA_965649995.1 uncultured Mucilaginibacter sp. | reverse complement strand
TTCATATTTTCCGAAAAAAGCGCTGACAATGGGGCCAATAGATTTTTCAAACCCTCATTGAAATCGGTTCTGAAATCTGCATATAGCTTTTCTTGCAGAAATAGAGGTATTTTACAGTTATCAATTCTTATTGGAATAATATGTGCCTTTTTTTCTTCTATCTCGCGCATTAATCCAGAATTCAATTCCTTTTTACACCATGCACTTTCAACCGAATTTTCAGATAATACAACAAGTAAGAAACTGGATTCAGTTAAACCTTCTTGTATCTTATCAAGCAATGAATCACCTGCCTGCATTTCCCATTTGTCTAACCAAACTTTTATTCGATTTTCGACAAGTGATAACGCCAGTTTATTAGCAAAAACATTATCCATGGACGAATAACTCAAGAAAACACTCATATGATTTTGATTTATTCATCAATATATGAATTAATCGTTTATCATTACGGCACAGCTAAAAGGAAATTATAAACAAGCGTCAAAACGAATCTTGAGTTTCTTCAGATTTACAAATTCCTGTAAAAAAGTAAAGCCCCTGATGGGCAGGGGCCTTTACTAACCAATTATAAACCTAAATTATGAGAAGACTTTTTTATGTATCAACATTGTCTGTTCTTGTTGATGGTGTAAAAGTAACACTTAGTTTTGAATTACAAAGAATTTATTTGTAATTTTTTTGTCAGCTTTATATTAATGTACTTTTTTTGTTATTGTATTAACAAAGATAACGCAATTTACTTGAAATATCCTCAATAATTTATGAATTTAACCTGACGGAGTTGCAAAAAATCTTTTACACTTTTGTCAATATCTTAAAAAATGCCCGTTACAACACTTAAACCCGAGCTAACCAATACCACCCTTTGGGTAATGACCTTAACTACCGGGCTTGTTGTGGCAAACCTATATTACAACCAACCCTTGTTAGAAGATATAGCCCAAGCCTTCCATGTAAGTAACGGGAAAGTGGGCCAGTTATCTATGCTAACCCAATTGGGTTATGCCGCCGGCATCTTTTTCGTGATACCGATGGCGGATATGGTAAAGCGCAAACGCCTGATGCTTATCGAATTTGCGTTCATCGTTTCGGCGCTGCTGTTAACCGCGTTTGCGCCCAACATACATATATTATTATTGTCGGGGTTTTTATTAGGCGCATCCTCAATTATGGGTATGCTGCTGGTGCCCATGGCCGCGCATTTGGCCAACCCAGCAGAACGGGGCAAAAAAATTGGTTTTATTATGAGCGGGCTTTTAATAGGCATCCTGCTCTCGCGTACGCTTAGTGGCTTTGTCGGCGCTCATTTTGGCTGGCGCAGCATGTATTTTATTGCCGCCGGTATTATGATGCTGATGTGGCTGCTCATCTACCTGATGCTGCCGGAGGTAGAGCCCGATTACAAAGGCAACTACCGCCAGTTAATGCGCTCGCTCGTTGATTTAGTAAAGAATGAACCTAAGTTAAGATTGGCATCACTGCGGGGCGCGCTTTGCTTTGCCTGTTTCAGCGCGTTTTGGACTACCCTGGTTTTTATGCTGAAACAAAACTTTAACCAGGGCAGCGATGTTGCCGGTGCGTTTGGGCTGGTGGGGGCATTTGGCGCTATCGCCGCCGGGTTAATGGGCCGGCTAAGCGATAGAATGGATGCGTATAAACTATCAACCATTACCTTGTCGCTGGTACTGGTATCCTTTATTATTTTCTGGTTTTCGGCGTACAGCATTGCCGGGCTTATTATCGGCGTTATCATTATGGATATGGGTGTACAGGCCACGCATATATCTAACCAGTCCATCATCTTCTCGCTGGACCCGGCAGCACGCAACCGTATCAACACGGTATACATGGTGGCCTATTTTATAGGCGGTGCGGCGGGCACTTTCCTGGCAACGCAAGTTTGGGGTGTTTACAATTGGCCGGGCATCTGTGCCATCGGTATCGCGCTCTCAGCCATTGCTATCGTCGTTCACCTGGCAACGAGCAAAACCACGCAACGCACTGTCTGAAAACGGACACTGTACGCCCTTACCGAACACCACTGACCGTCATTTACGCCACGATTTGCTTTTTTTGTACAGCCCTGAATTGCTATTCCGCCAAAACAACCTAAAAAAGTGCCTTTTTTGAACTTATTTGTGCGCCGCAAAAAAAAATTTATGCTTGCCGCCAGTTTTTTTGTGGCGAATTAAATTTTTGGCACAAAGTTGGAATAAAGACTACCAAACGGAGACACCATGGCAATCGAAAAGAAACCAGAAGCCCCGGCTGAAGAAAAAGAATGGGAAAACCCGTTACAACCGGAAAAACCAGCCGACCACCGGGACGAAGAACAACTGGAAAGGCAAATGAGGGAAGCAAAGCGCAGGCACGATAACCTCGAAGAGAACCAGGACGGAACAAGTGACGATGAACAAACTAAAAACTAAACATAATTTAAAATATTGATCATGAAAACTACATCACAAACCACAGTAACCAAATTGGTAAACCGCTTCGACAGAGAACTTAAAACACTGTTAATGAATGACTTGAAAGCAATCCGTTCGGTAAAAGAACAGATGAACGCTATTAACACTACCCGTTTAACGGCAGCGTAGTTATAAAATATCAACCCAAAAACTCACAACATTATTAAAGCATCTACCTATGAAAACCTACAAAAAACCAGCTACCAGCAAATTAGTTGCCCGTTTTGATAACGAGTTAAGGAGCTTGTTAATAGCAGACCTAAAGGCAATTAAGGAGAAAGGCTTATTTATACGCAACAACCAGGCTACGCAGCAAGCCGCCTGATCTACATATATTCTATCTACTCTATTTAAACATTCCTTTGAGAAAATAAGGCTCGGCAATAATGCGGAGCCTTATTTTTTTGAGGTGTATTTTATAATGAGTGCCGCTGTTTTGGCGGAGGCGCCGGGTTTGCCCATGCGCTCATCAAGCAGATCATAGTTGGCCAACAGTATGTTACGGTAATCTTCCAGGCCTACCAGTTTATCCAGTTCGTTGGAGATGTTGTGAAAATTGCAATCCTGCTGTATCAGTTCTTTTACTACCTCTTTATCCATTATCAGGTTCACCAGCGAGATAAATTTGATCTTCACCAGCATCTTCGCTATACCAATGGTAATGGCGTTGCCTTTGTAAACAACAACCTGAGGTACATTCAGCAAGGCGGTTTCTAAAGTAGCAGTACCCGAGGCTACGATAGCAGCCCGGGCGTTGCTCAGCAGATCGTAAGTGGCGTTAAATACCACGGGAATGTGCATGCCGCCAAGGTATTGGCCATAGTATTCGGCATCAAACGTTGGCGCGCCGGCAATTACAAACTGAAAGTTAGTGAACCGTTCGGCTACTTTGGCCATATCGGGAAGTAAGCGGCTTATCTCCTGCTTGCGGCTGCCGGGTAGCAATGCTACTATTTTTTTTGCAGGCAGCATATGCTTATTCAGGAAATCGGGATTTGGCGTAAAGGCATCAACAGCATCCAATAGCGGGTTGCCCACGTAATCGATATCCATGCCCCATGCTTTGTAAAACTCCACCTCGAAGGGCAGGATACAAAACAGGTGGTCTATCGACCTTTTAATCTTCAGTACCCGTTTCTGGTTCCAGGCCCAAACTTTCGGGGAAATATAGTAGCAAACCAACAAGCCTTTCTTTTTGGCAAACTCCGCTATTTTGAGGTTGAAGCCAGGGAAATCTATCAGTATCAGTACATCCGGCTGGTAAGCCAGGATGTCCTTTTTGCAAAGGCTCATATTTTTAAGGATGGTGCGCAGGTTGGCCACCACCTCTACAAAGCCCATAAAGGCCATATCCTCGTAGTGTTTTACCAATATACCGCCTTCGGCTTCCATGAGGCCGCCACCAAAAAAACGGAACTCCGCCTTTGGGTCTTTCTCCTTCAGTGCCTTCATCAAATTCGCCCCATGCAGATCGCCCGAGGCTTCGCCGGCTACCAGGTAATACTTCATCGAGTGTTTATCTTAAACAAAAAAACCACCAGCATAAAGGCAAAGGTAAACATCATTATGCCCTTAGCTGTATCCTCCATGTTATTTTTAAAACAATACCGCAGCAGCACTAAATTTAAACCGATAGCAATGAGATAGGGCACCGCTGGCTTATCCATTATTATGGCATCGTTGTGCAGCATATACTCAAAAAAAACCCAGCATAGGATAGGTAAAATACCACCTACGGCAAAGCCCACTCCTACGCTGTTCTTATTCAACATTAAAATTCCAGGTGTTTAAAAGGGGTATAGCATGGTGTGCCGTCATATCAAACTGCACGGGCACTACCGAGGCAAAGTTGTGCTCCAGCGCCCAAACATCAGTATCCTGCCCCTGGTCGTTATTTTGAAAAACGCCGGTAAGCCAATAGTAAGGGCGTTTGTAAGGATCCATCCGCTGGTCGAATTCTTCGGCCCATTTGGCGTTGGCCTGGCGGCATATTTTAATGCCTTTTATATCGTTTGTGTTCGGGAAGTTTACATTTAATAATGTACCAAGCGGCAAGCCATTCTGCAAAACCTGTCGGGCCATCTCTTTAATAAACTTCTCGCAGTGCTCAAAATTGGCCTGCAGCGAGTAATCGTCAAGCGAGAAACCGATAGAGGGGATACTTTCTATAGCCCCCTCCACCGCTGCCGACATGGTGCCGGAGTATAGTACGTTTATTGAATTATTCAGCCCATGGTTGATACCTGATACACAAAGATCAGGCTTTTTGCCTTTAAATACTTTGGTCACTGCCAGCTTTACACAATCAACCGGTGTACCGCTGCAACTGTATATCTCAATCCCTTCGTACAGATCCACTTTATCTAAACGGAGCGGCTTGCCAATGGTAATGGCATGCCCCATGCCCGATTGCGGACTATCCGGCGCCACCACTACTACGCGGCCTATATCCTTCATTACATGCATCAGGGTTTTAATACCCGGGGCGGTTACGCCATCATCGTTTACAACAAGTATAGTGGGTTTGGCAGAATTTGTATGCTTTGTCATTTAGCACAAAATTAACTAATTGGATAGCACCCCAACGAATTAATATGAATGGATTTATATGTCGGAATATTTAAACCACCCTATTCACCCCCGGTATCCTCACTACAATTAATCCTAACAAAAAGCTCCCTATAACCGCGAGTGGGGCTACTACCAATAACTTCAATGCCGGCTCTATTGCCCAGCTATGCAAGGCAACCGAAAGCCCAATAAGTATCAGAGGGTGAGATATATAAACGGCAAATGTGCTT
>CBFGNE010000311.1:0-5277 GCA_965649995.1 uncultured Mucilaginibacter sp. | reverse complement strand
GATTTTTTCTTTAAGGTATTAATGAGCTCCCTTCGGTCGGTTGTCTTCGTACCTCAGCAATGACGCCCTGGGAAAGATTGATATCTAAACAACATCCAAACTAAACCCGTCCGCGTCTTTCAAAAACGGCAAAGCACGGCGTGTTTTCTTTACTTCATCATAAATAATGGAGAAGGTGTACACGTCTTCTTCGTCGCGTTTGTAGTAAACTACATCGCCATTGGGGCTGATGCAGGTAGAATCGCCGGAGTGGTAAACCTCGTTGCCATCGTGGCCTACGCGGTTTACGGCTATCACATAGCTTTGGTTCTCTACCGCGCGGGCGGGTATCAGGGTACGCCAGTGCAGGGCGCGGCGCTCGGGCCAGTTGGCAACAATCAGCAGTACATCGTAATCCTCATCCACATTGCGCAGCCACACCGGGAAACGGAGGTCGTAGCATATTACCGGGCATATCTTCCAGCCGTTTAGTTCCACAATAAGTTTTTTGGTGCCGGCGGTGTAAGTGTTATGTTCTTTGCCAAGGGCAAACAGGTGGCGCTTATCGTAATGTTCGTAAGTGCCGTCGGTACGCATCCAGATGAGGCGGTTATAATATTTACCGTCTTCCTTAATAATGAGGCTGCCGGTTACTACGCAATCGTACTTTTTAGCGGTAGCGTTCATCCATTGCATGGTTTTGCCGCCCATTTCTTCGCCCAGGGTCCCGGCATTCATGGTGAAGCCGGTGTTAAACATTTCGGGCAGGATGATAAGGTTTGTTTTTTCGCGGATGTTGGATAACCTTAGCGAGATATTCTGCAGGTTTTTATCGATGTTCTCCCAAAATAAATATCCCTGGTAAACGGTAACTTTCAGATTATCCATAAGCAGATTTTTGTGTAACGGCTCGTAATTTATACGTAAAATTTTAAATAAAGGTTAAACCTTCAATAACCTATCAACGGCTTTATCAATAGTTTCTTGTCTTTTGGCGAAACAAAATCGAAGTACATGCTTATCTGCCCCCTTGCGGTAAAAGGCCGAAATAGGTATAGACGCTACCCCAATTTCCTTAGTGAGGCGTATGGCGTAATCGGCATCGCTCTCGTCGGTAATGGCATCGTAAGTAACTGATTGAAAGTACGAACCCGAACACGGCAGCAGGTTAAAACGGGTGCCTTTTAGCCCTTCGCGGAAGTAATCCCGCTTTTGCTGAAAAAATTCTGGCAGGTTTAAATAAGTGTTTTCGTCCTTTAAATATTCTGCAATGGCGTGCTGCATCGGCGCGTTCACGCTAAATACCAAAAACTGGTGGATCTTGCGGAACTCGGCCATCATATAGGCAGGAGCAAGGCAATAGCCCATCTTCCAGCCGGTAGCATGGAAGGTTTTACCAAACGACGATACGATAAAGCTGCGTTGCTGCAACTCCGGGTAGCGGGCCATGCTGTGGTGCACTTCGCCATCGTATATCAGGTGCTCGTACACCTCGTCGCTCAGGATCAGTATATCCTGGTTTTTTACCAGCGCGCTCAGTTCGTCAATATCCTCTTTGCGCAAAATGGTTGCGGTAGGGTTATGCGGCGAGTTGAGGATAATCATTTTTGTTTTGCCATTGATGAGGCGTTTCACCATATCCCAGGCAATGCGGTAATCGGGCAGGTCCAGTTCTAAGGATTTCACTACGCCACCCATCAGTTTTATGGCAGGTGCATAGCAATCGAAGGCCGGCTCGAAAATGATCACCTCGTCGTTTGGGTGTATCACCGCGCTAATGGCAGTAAATATGGCCTGTGTGCCGCCGGCGGTAATGGTAATTTCGGTATCGGGATTGTAAACCGCGCCGTAAAGTTTTTCGGTTTTAATGGCTATCTGTTCGCGCAGGGCCATTAACCCGGGCATAGGTGCGTACTGGTTATGCCCGTTTTGCATGGCCTTGTTTACCAGCTCTACCAGTTGGGGCGAACAGTCGTAATCCGGGAAACCCTGTGATAAATTAATAGCGCCATGCTCGGCAGCTAATGCCGACATCACCGTAAATATGGTAGTCCCCGTTTGGGGTAATTTGGATATAAGGGGTATCATCAAGGGCTAAAATAGGTAAAAAACCATCGTGATAAGAAATTTCTGATATTTGAAAGACAATTTAGACTGATGATAAATATGAAAAAACCACCTTGTTTAATTACTTTTGAATATGAAACTCCCTAAGCTTTTAATTGCCGTTTTAGCAATATCTGTTGTTTTTTCCTGTAACCCGAAGCCTGATGCCGGTGTGCCCGTAATTGGTTTTGTGGATGCTTTTGAGGATGCCACCATAGCGCAGGCAAAGGACGGCTTTGTGGCCGCGCTGAAGGCAAACGGCTTTAGCGAAGAACAAAAGAATGTTGAAATAAAATACAGCAATGCGCAGGGCAGCATCCCAACGCTTACTACCATTGTAAACCAGTTTGTAGCCGAAAAAGTTGATCTGCTGGCCACATCCACCACACTATCAACCGTGGCGGCTATACAGAAAACAAAAACTATCCCCATTTTCCAAATGGTATCGCCAACGCCCGACAGGATGAAGGTGGCCGATGCAAGCGGCAAAGGCCCGGCAAATTTGTTTGGTACGATGGAGGAGCTAAATTATATCGATACCTCATTTGCCATTATCCCCAAGCTGCTGAAACCAAAAGGTGTGCAGCTGACTATCGGGATGATATACAACCAAAGCGAGCCGCAGTCTGCCGATGCCTTGAACAGGATACAGGGATTGGCGGCCAAGCTGAACGTGAAGATCATAGCTCTGCCGCTAAACTCCTCTGCCGATGCGCAGTTAGTTACGCAGGCACTGCTTGGTAAGGGTATAGATGCCTTTTTTGCCAACCCGGATAATACCGTTTTTGCCGCGTTTGAAACCATCCTAAAAAGTTGTAACGAACACAATGTGCCTATTTTTACCAGCGAAGCCGGTTTGGTGCAACGCGGCGCAGTAGCTGCCTTTGGTGCCGATATTTACCAATGGGGTTACCAAAGCGGGGTGCAGGCAGCGCAATGCTTAAAAAACCACAAAACCGATGGTTTGGCTTTAGAAATGGTAAAAGTGCGCAAGCGCGTTTACAATGAAGCTGCCGCTAAGAAGTATAACATCGCCATCCCGGCAGATTACACCGCCGTAAAATAATGGGGCTGTACCTCGCCGCGTTACTACAGGGGCTTTGCTTTGCAGGGATAGCCTTCGGGATTTATATATCCATGAAGATATTTAACATACCTGATATTACTACCGATGGAAGCTACACGCTGGGCGGTGTGGTAACAGGCATTATGCTTACCAATAACCAGCCGGGCTGGTTGATATTGTTAACGGTGGTAGGCGCAGGGGCAGCTGCAGGGGCACTAACGGGTTTCATCCACACCAAGCTGAAGATAAATGCACTATTGGCCGGTATTTTGGTGATGACGGCATTGTACTCGGTAAACCTAACTATTTTAGGACGTTCCAACTTACCGTTGTTGAGCTTGCCTACTTTATTTTCTGTGGTTAATATTTTAACCGACCCCAATCAGAATTCTTTAATTATCCTCGCGCTGTTTGTGGCTGCCCTTACGCTGCTTATCGGCTATTTGCTAAAAACCGATTTCGGCATAGCCATGCGCGCCACCGGCAACAGCGAACAAATGATCCGTGCGCTTGGCGTGAATACGGACAGGATGAAAATTATAGGGCTGGCCATTGCCAATGCATTAACGGCTTTAAGCGGCTACCTCATCACCCAATCGCAGGGCTTTGCAGATATCAGCATGGGGATAGGGGTGGTGATCATCGGCCTTGGCTCGGTTATTATTGCTGAAACCATTATTAACTGGCTGCGGGTAACTTCGGTATGGTTGAGTTTGGTGCTGGTGCTTGCCGGGGCCGTTACCTTCCAGTTTGTACTGGCCTTAACGTTGGATATCGGCGTGAATCCTAACCTGCTAAAAATGGTGACCGCCATGTTTGTATTAGTCATTGTCGGCTTGCCGCGCTTAACCACACGCAGGGCATGATCGAACTAAAAAACATCAGCAAAACCTTTAACGCCGGTAAGCCCAACGAGGTAAAGGCGTTGGGCAAACTGAGCCTGGAGATAAAGGAGGGGGAGTTTGTAGTTTTAGTTGGCGCTAACGGATCGGGCAAAACTACGCTACTTAATTTGGTGGCGGGGACTGTATTTACCGATACCGGTATCATCAACATAGCCGGCAGCAACGCCACCAAACTACCCGATTATAAGCGCAGCAAATGGATAGCGCGAATCTTCCAGAACCCGCTATCAGGCACGGCTGCTGACCTGAGCATACTGGATAACTTCCGCCTGGCAGCACTGCGTACCCAAAACAAAGGGCTTACAATCGGCAAAAACGAAAGCTTTAAAGCGTTGGTGCGCGATAAGATAGCCACCCTGGGCATGGGGCTGGAGGATAAAACCGAGCAGCCCATCGGTACCCTCTCCGGTGGGCAAAGGCAGGCACTTACGCTGCTGATGAGCGTAATGGATGAATGCAAAATACTCCTGCTTGATGAACCCACCGCCGCGCTCGACCCACGTTCTGCCGAAAATGTAATGCGTACCGCCGATGCACTTATTAAACAATACAAGCTCACCGCCATACTGGTAACGCATAATTTAAAAGATGCCGCTAACTACGGCACCCGCATTATCCAGATGAGCGAGGGCGAGGTTTTAAAAGATATCCCCTCCGCCGAAAAGGCGAAACTGAAGCAGGCTGAGCTGTTTGAATGGTTTGGATAGGTTTGGCAAAATAATTGCATAGGCATCAGTACTATGAAGAACATTACATTCCAAAACATATCCGACTCTTACCAGCTGGTGAGCGGAGCAAAAATAAAAAGCAAGAATTACGACGAAGTGTACGAGCTTGGCGAGTACGATGGCAACAAACGCGGCTACACCATGTACGCTTTTGAAGACGGCCAACGTTTCGGTGATTTCAGCATTATCATCTCCGAGTACGAACTGATGAACAACTACATGATAGAGGTGGTGAAGATGAACAGGATAGCGGCGTAGGGCTATTGCCGTTTTAGCTTTGTTTTAGTGTAAGGGGCAAAATCCTTACCCGGTTCAGCTATTTCGAAGGTTTCTATGAAATTATCCTTATCGATAATGTTGTAGCTTTCGCGGGCACGGTATCCCGCAGGGATATTTTCGATGGCCTCGGTGACAAATACAATCGTTTTTTTATCGGGCGAGATGCTCTCCAGTTTGTATTGATTAACAAAACCTTCGCTATGGAATTGCCTCA
>CBFGNE010000310.1:0-5278 GCA_965649995.1 uncultured Mucilaginibacter sp. | reverse complement strand
TCCTGCGTGACAGGCAGGCATTCTAACCAGCTGAACTACCACTCCGTTTGGGACTGCAAATATACGCCTCTTTTTGTTTTACACAAGTTGTTTTTCAAAATTTATTAGATAATTTGTTTTATGGCTTAATTCACAGCAAAACACCTTTAATTTCAATTGGTTAATTTGGTTGTTGCTACCCAATTAATAAAGGCCTATTATAATAAGATTAATAACACGCTCCCATCGGGTTTGATATTGCGTGCCTTGCCTGTAAAAAACACCTGTGATCGACGCGACTACCCACAGGCAATTGACAAATCAATAGCTGTTGAAATGACGTTTATTATTTAAAATTTGATAAAACGCCATTTATAGTGTATTATTAGCCTTCCAATTATTGAAACTAAATAATTAAACTAAGCAGATAAATGAAATCTCTTTCGAATGGCGACTACGCCGTATTTTTGATCTACTTTTTGATAGTGGCCTGTTACGGGTACTGGATATACAGGCGCAAGCATAATGCCGATGCAACATCTAAAGACTACTTTCTGGCCGAAGGCTCGCTTACTTGGTGGGCAATCGGTGCTTCTTTGATCGCTTCCAACATTTCTGCCGAACAGTTTGTTGCCATGAGCGGTAACGGTTTTACCATGGGGTTAGCGATATCTACCTACGAGTGGATGGCAGCAGCCACGCTGGTTATCGTCGCCATTTTCTTTATCCCGGTATATCTTAAGAATAAGATATTCACTATGCCGCAGTTTTTGCACCAACGGTACAACAGTACAGTTGCCATGATTATGGCGGTATTCTGGTTGCTTTTATATGTAATTGTAAACCTAACTTCAATACTTTACCTGGGCGCAATTGCTATTAACGGCATATCCGGCATCGATTTCAAATTGTGTATTGCCGGGCTTGCCATCTTCGCCATTATCATCACCCTGGGCGGCATGAAGGTTATTGGCTATACCGACGTTATCCAGGTGTTTTTCCTGATACTGGGCGGTTTAGTAACCACTTATATCGCGGTAACTAAAGTAGGCGAGTTTTATGGGCATCCAGGCTTGCTCAACGGTATGTCTGACATGTACACCCACGCCAGCGACCACTTTGACATGATCCTTAAAAAGGATAACAAAAGCTATGGTGACCTGCCGGGTTTAACCGTTTTAATAGGTGGTATGTGGATAGTAAACCTTAACTACTGGGGCTGTAACCAATACATTACGCAAAGGGCCTTAGGAGCAAACCTAAACACCGCCCGTAGCGGTATTTTGTTTGCGGCTTTCCTAAAATTGTTAATGCCGCTTATAGTTGTTTTACCAGGAATTGCTGCTTACATTTTATACAAAGAGAATGTATTTAGCTCCGACATGATGGGTAGTATAACAGAAAACCATGATAATGCCTACCCTGTATTACTGAATTTGCTGCCTACTGGTGTTAAGGGTCTGGCTTTTGCTGCATTAACCGCAGCCGTAGTAGCATCGCTTGCAGGTAAGGCCAATAGTATTGCTACCATCTTCACCCTTGATATCTACAAAAAGAAGATCCGCACCAACGCAACCGACCACCAACTGGTTGTTGTAGGCAAGATAACTGTAGTAGTAGCCATGATATTGGGTGTCGCTATTTCGCCGTTTTTAGGCATCGATAAAAAAGGCGGTTTCCAGTTTATACAAGAGTATACAGGCTTCGTTTCGCCGGGCATATTCGCCATGTTTATACTTGGTTTTTTCTGGAAAAAGGCCTCGTCTAATGCCGCGTTATTTGCGACCATCGGCGGATTTGCGTTCTCGGTATTCTTTAAATTCTTGCCGAAATTGGTCGACCTTAGCTCCTTGGCAGCCAGCGGTTTTTCAACCAAAAATGCCGAAAGCGGGCTATACGAAATCCCGTTCCTGGATAGGATGGGCTTCGTGTTTATCATTTGCGTGGTTGGCATGATCATTATCAGCTTAATTGATGCTGCTAAAGGCAAGGAAACAAACGGCTTGGAGATTGATGCTAAAATGTTTAAAACATCAAATGCTTTTGCTGTCGGCGCCATGATCATTGCAGGCATATTGGTAGCGTTGTATACTATTTTCTGGTAAGAACGGTTTAACCTTTATATTTTTAAGCGGCTTGTTTACAGGCCGCTTTTTTTGTGCCGGATAATTTAGAGTGATTAAAACACAATTGATACCGATGATGTTTAGCCATTACAACCGATTGTGATATGCCAAACGCTTATGAAAACATCCCGCAGCAGGTAGAGGGCGAAAAAGCCGATACCATACATATTGCAGATTGCGCCACACGGCAGGAAGCGCACCAGTTGTTTTTGCTGGCCAAGGACCGGCTGAAGGATATAAACATGTGGCATCAGTTTAGCGGTTTTGGCTCTGCCAGGTTTGCCATTACCGATGCACAGGGAAAAGAGCTTTATAAAATGGCGGAGAAGGGCGATATATTCTACATCAACCTGCCTGCACCGGGCCCTTTGGCAGGCGATGGCAAAGAGTGGGTACGCATCGAATCGATGGAACTGGTAGAAGATGCCGGGGCCGAAAGCGAGTACCTCACCATAACGGTAAGGCCTATAGCGAACCCGAAACATAAGAATGGTGCCTCTATCGCCCATTTTTATAGCCATGCATCTACAAGCACGTTCATAGTAGAGCGGTATAACAACCATGTAAGCGTTGCCGTTCATGGCCGCAACGAAACACCCAATACCGATACAAATATTTACGATACCGTGCGTAATACTATTATAGCACTTGCCGCACGTGAAGGGATGTCCTTTCCGCAATGGAAATCTTTGACCAAAGGCATATTAGAGTACAAGTAGCAAAATAGCATAAATAAAAAGCTCCCATTGGGAGCTTTTTATTTATATGGAAGCCGCTATACTTAATTCCTGCGTCTATTATCGTGTTTCATCTCCTTGCGGTCGTGTTTTATCTCTTTTCTATCGTTACGTATCTCCTTACGGTCGTAACGCAATTCCTGGCGGTCATTACGCACTTCGCGGCGGTCGGCTATCCAATGGTTGCGGTATTTTGCTTCGCGGCTATCGCGGATAATTGCCTGGCTGGTACGGCCCCGGTAGTTTGCATATTTGGCGCGGTATATACTGTTACGCATCCACGGTGTACGGTCGTTTACAACCACTTTATATCCGTTGTAGACATTATAGTTGCTGTATCGGGCAGGCAGCGATGCCCTGCGCACCCATGAGTTATTTTCTAAATACACGTACTGATGAGCGGGCACATCATAGTATGCATCTATATCAGGCATATAATAATAATCTGCATGGTCGTAACCTACAGGCCCCCACTCGGGCTGGCTGCCAATGTTTATACTAAAACTTATTTGTGCCTTAGCGGCCTGGAATGACAGGGCGCTAAAGAATATTGCGGTTGTTAAAACTATCTTTTTCATTTTCGTATGTTTTGTAGGTATGACATACAAACGAGTGCGGGAGTTTAATGCAAATGTGAGGTATAACGCGGATGTTACAATGGGCTGGGAAGAGATTCGGCTCGAGGCATACCGCTTATCGTTATTTAGTTTGTCCAGTTCGCCGTTTTCCCATTAGTCTCAATCCATATCTCCAAATAAACATCTTCTGCTATTGGCTTGCCTTTATCTTTAATGATATCAAACTGCAATTTTCTTAATGCATCAAAAATCATGTCCCTGCATGCCTCGGTTTCTTTTATTTCGTCGGCATCGCGTTCGTCCTCGCCGGGTAATTTAACTTGTGTAATCGTTCCTACAGGGCCAATAGTGATTATATATTTGTCGGAACAGTCACAGTCCGGAGCTATTTTCCATTTTATCTTCTTTATTTTTTTAAAAAGGATATCCGAAAGTTTCGTCCCATACCTCCTGTCGATACCGTTACGGGTATTGACATAATTTGTTACGTCTTCTGTTTTTAAGACCGTTCCATCAAAAATGGTCAACACCCGTTCTTTCTCATATATTTTATAGAACACACCATCCCACCTTAAAAGATTGCGGTTCAAGGGGAAGTTAATAGCGCCCGAAAACCAATCGATGAAGACCCGCCCATTTATCAATTTATCAGCGAAGATGCTCTTTAGCATTCCCTTTGACCAAATACTATCCCTTTTCCCGGCGCGAAGCGTACCGCATCGTATCATGTCTACAACAAAAAGGCTATCGCTTTCTATTTTGTAAATAGCCTGGTAACCTCTCCAACAGTTAGATGATGCCCCGCTTCGGAAACTGAGGCCAAACAGCTTGCCGGAATCTGCCTTTAACTGGTTTTGCAAGTATCTTTCTACAATGAGGTTATATGTACTGACAGTATCCGACTTATAAATAATATAATCAGGCATTTGGGGGCTGGCCAATGCCCGATATCCAGAAAGTAATAAGGCCAGGATCAATGATAAGGTTATGTATTTGCTTTTCATGGTTGTTTATTATAATGATGTAACGCTGAGTAACTTTCCATAACCACTCGAAAAAATAATACACAAAAAAGCCCACCTCAAAAAAGGCGGGCAATATTTGTGTAACTTCTTATTGATTCCTTATTCTAATCGTCGTTATCGTCTTTATCTTCTTGCTTTGCTGCCATAGCCAGCACAGGTTTACCTATCACCTTAAATGCCCCCTCGCCCTTTAAGATAGAGGCCAGTTGCACTTTATCCTGCATGGTTTTTACAGCTTGTGCCAATTCTTTATCGTATTTAAAGTTGGCTTCGTAACGTCCTTTTTCATAAAAATAGCGGGATGCTATCTCGTTTTCCAGCACTTGTTTTATCTCGTCTTTATGTAGCTGCAAATCATTCTTTTTGCTGGCTGCCATTTTTGCTTTCAGTGCATCATATTCCATCTGAATCTCCGGCAGTTGTTTTTCGCGGGTGGCTTCGGTCTTCAGTTGATCCAGCATTTTTTCGGAAACGGTGCTATACGAATAGTTTTTGCCAGTAAGGAATTTAGTGAAATCCAGGTACTCTGCGTCTTTCAGTGCAAATGCACGCGGGTCGCCTATTTGTGGGTGTGTATTGCGGTATTGGGTAGCGTAATCAAATATCAACAATTTGCTCACCAGGGTTTGGGTAATATTGGCAAACCTATCCTGTTTTACAAAAATATCCGGGTAAACGCCGCTGCCATCGTATACCGAGCGGCCATTTTTTGTTTTAAACTCATGCATCAACGAGTCGGCAAACTTTAGTACGCTTCCATCATCCTTGCGGTGAGCATAATCCAGGGCCTGCACGCAGCGGCCCGATGGTACAAAGTATTTAGCTATTGTAAT
>CBFGNE010000309.1:0-5280 GCA_965649995.1 uncultured Mucilaginibacter sp. | reverse complement strand
TTTTATCGTGGAATATACTTTGCCTGGACAAAAACGAAGCCGGAAAAAGGTGATTTTTCCGGCTTTGCAATTTCCTTTCTTAGCTTCTAAAAACGTTATATCTTTTCATAGAACTTATAAAAGTACTCAGGATTTTTAACACCATAATCTTTTATGTTGTTACTTACGGCAACCCAGTCGTTAACGGTATACTCCTTTGCACCTGTTTTTACTTCGTGCACAAAACGCAGCCATACATGATCACCGGCGGCTATGTTTTTTACCGTCGGTGCCGATGGTTTGAGGTTGAATTTTATCCTGTAACCATTTGCCACCTCTACTACAGCGCTCTTCCAGTTACCGTTGGGATATTTCTGCACATCGGTTACTTTGCCATCGGTAAAACGTACGCGGTTAGCTTCGTATAGGAAAGCGTATTGAGGGATTTCCTCCTTTTCGGCCTGGAAAACGACTTTGCCGCCTTTGGTAATGGTTTCCGGCGAGATGGTCAATGGCGAGTCATTTCCATACACGCACATAGCTACTTTAATTTCTACTTCATCTCCCGGCTGTACCAAACCTTCTATGGCCTTGTATTTGCCTCCAGCTTGCAAGACAAACTCATCACCACCCTGCGTTACTTTATACCCTTTAAGGTGGCCGGCAAACATGTTGGGGTAAGTGGTATCTGCCTTACCAACTACTTTAAAAGTAAGCGCTTTGGCCGATACCCTTTGTGAGGCGGCCCGGTCGTGTTTTCCCTGTGCAGAATTATGATAATCCTCAAATGTTTTACGGTCGGGGTATACCCGCTTACCATTTCGCCATATCTTTTGGCGGTATTTTGCTGTATCGATATCAAAGTAATAAAAGGTTTCATAATTGCTATAATCAGCCTTAATAAGGTGCGGGTTACTTTTTACCGGGGCAACCGAGTATGATTTTGGCTTGAATTGTTTCACCAGTTCTTCCACCTCTTTCACCTCCGACTCGGGGTAAGCTTTGCCGCCTATCAGAAAAACAACCTTCTCGCCTACTTTAAACTCGCTCGACATGGTACCCTTCCCCGGCAATTTTACCATGCCTTCTTCGTAAAGGTTTCCGCTTTCACTAGTTAGTTGCAACCTGGTAAAGAACTGGTTTTGCGGTACAGCGGCTTTTTTGGCAAGGTTTTCCCTTTCAATAGGGGTTTGGTACGTGATCTTTTGATTTTTTGTTTGAATAATTACAAGGCCATCTTTTAATTTATCGCCATACTTTTTGTATTCGGCCCTTACAACCGGCGGGTTAAAAGTAGTTGTGGTTATTACGCACTTACCACTAATTTTGTATAGGATATCATCGGGGTAGCTTTTGCCGTCTATCAATACTAAGGGATGCGGCCCCATCCCGCTCAGGTCGTTTATAACACTCAATTTTTCGTCGGACCGTAAGTTGGCAAACGCCAGGCAGCTTATCATTACCACTGGCAAAATAAGCAGGTAAATTATCTTCTTCATATTTGATGTTGGTTTGTTAAATAACATGGCGATACGCTTTTTAAGCGGTACTTTACTAAAACTGTGGAAGAGATAGCTCTGGCCCGATACGGCCAGCTTAAATAGCAGCTGCGCGTAAATGCCCTTTTCGTCCTCACCGGCCGCAATACGGTCTACCTCAAATTCGTGGTTCTCTTCTATCGAACGCATGTACAGGTAAGCAAAGGGGTTAAACCAAAGTATTACCTGTACCACACGGGCAACAATCCTATCGGCAGAGTGCATTAGCTTAACGTGCAGCATTTCGTGAGCGATGATCTGTTTTATCTCCTCAGGTTCCAATTCGTCCATATCGATAAATATCACGTTGAGGAAAGAACTGTTACCTATCTTTTTATCGCCTTTAAGCACCCGTACATTGCCTATTTGCATAAGTTTTTTACGCTTCATCCGGCCGAAAAAAGACATAAGCGTAACTATTAGATGTAGCACAGATATTGTAGCTATGGTCATATAGGCCAACTTTACCGCGTTCATCCAATCGAATGGTTGCGTGTTGTTGACGATGTTTACCGCGGGCTCTGCTTGTGTAATGGTTTGCATCTTTTGTACATAGATAACAGGCTCCATCATTGGCGAAGGTGCTACAGCGTCGACCGTAAAACTCAATGCCGGTATTACGAAGCTCAACAGCAGCGAGGCCAGCAAGTACCATCGGTTTACGGTGAAGAAGGTTAACCTCCGCAAAAAGAGGTAGTAGAACGCGTAGAAAATACCGGTGCATGCCGATACCTGCAGCAAATAAATTAGTGTTTTCATTTCTTGATGTTTTTATCGATCATTTCCTGGATTTTTTTGATGTCCTGGTCGCTAAGCTTCTCCTCTTTCACCATAAAAGATAAAAGGCTTTCCACCGAGTTGTCAAAATAGCCGGTAAACATTTTTTTGAACGATTCCTTCCGGTACTCTGCCTTGCTGATGGCCGGGAAGTACTCATACGTTTTGCCGTAGGCTTTGTAGGCTACGTAGCCCTTCTTTTCCAGCAGGCGCACCACGGATGATATGGTGTTGTATGGCGGCTTAGGCTCATCCGGCAGGGCATCAATAATATCCTTTACAAAGGCCTTCTTCAGCTTCCATAAAATTTGCATTACGCGTTCTTCGGTACGGGTTAACTCTTCCATAAACCAAATATATAACTTAGTTTTCAGTTTTACAACTATATTTTAAGTTATATAATGTATTTTTCAGTTTACGATTGTAAAGTACTGATTTAAAGCGAAATAATTTAAAAACGAAAAGAAAGCAGAAGTGGCGAAGCTAAATGATGGAAGATTGACTGGTGTTTTGTGGCTAAGCTTCGAAATAATTCATAAAACGCTAACTATCTGATTGTTGACCAGCATTGGTTAGGCTATTGCTTTGAAGTAGTACCAATAACAGCGTAGATTTTCGCAATAAATCAATTGCGTTTTGCGGGCTTATAGGTAGGTGCTACAGGGCGATAACAACTAATCAATACGGTTTTAAACAAAGCTTAACGAGTAAATTCAGCAAATTTTAAAATCTGTAAAGCCCATAGCCCCCTAGGCAGTGCTAATTTGCGTTTTAACCTGAGGCATTGCCCTAATAGGCATGACCCATAGGCACATGCATATTAGGGCATTAGAGTGCAAAGCCCGTTAAGTCTTGGATAAACCGGATGACAGGAAACAGCTGCTTACGCCAAATTTCTCCCGGCATTTACAATACCATATACCGTGCGTATTACCAGTTTATTATAAATACCTATAAGTTCCTCATCCTGCGTGTTGTTAAGGCATTGCAGGGCATAGTGCTGTATAATAACCAGCGGCAATACGATTTTCTCGCGGATGGCTATCGAGCGGCGCTCCACCGGCGATTCTTCCATTAGCACTGCCATACCGGTAAGTTCCAGCAGCAGGGTTTTGGTTAGTTCAAATTCTTCTTTTAAGCTCTTCCAAAATTTACCGAATTTCTTGTCCTTTTCGAGGTATGCCGTCACGCGGAAATCGGATTTCGACATAGACATCATACAGTTATCCAGCATGGTTTTAAAGAATCCTGAATTCTGGTAAAGCACTTTCACTTCTTCCCAGTTTCCGCCGTCTTTCATTTTCTTTAACGCGGTGCCCACGCCGTAAAAACCCGGTATGCTTTGCTTTAGCTGGCTCCATGATGTTACAAAGCTAATGGCACGCAAGTCTTCCAGTTTTAACTTGGCCGATGCGTTGCGCTTGGTTGGGCGGCTGCTGATGTTTATCTGCGATAATAGTTTCAGTGGGCTAAATTTCTCCAGGTACTCTACAAATAACGGATGTTCGCGCAGGGCCAGGAATAAACCATGGCTTGCCTCGGCCATTTCCGCAATCAGGGCTTTGTGGCTATCATCAAGCAAATCGTGACGGTTAGGGTGCAAGGCAGAAACCACGCCGGCATTTATCAGCTGTTCGGTATTAAACCTTGCCGTTTCTACCGAACCGTACTGCGAACTAACAGTTTGACCCTGTATGGTTAGTTCGATATGGTCGTTGGCAATTTCCTTGCCCATTGATGCATAAAAGCGGTGCGTTTTGCCGCCACCACGGGCAGGCGGACCTCCCCTGCCATCAAAAAATGCCAGATCGATGTCGTATTTACGGGCCATGGCGGTAAGCTCTACCTTGGCTTTATAAATACTCCAGTTGGCCATCAGGTAGCCACCGTCTTTGGTGCTATCGCTAAAGCCGAGCATAATGGTTTGCCTGTTACCCCGGCTTTTCAGGTGTTTTTTATAGAATGGATGTGTGTAAAGTGTCTCCATTACGTTGCCGGCATGTTTAAGATCGTTAACGGTCTCAAACAGCGGCATAAAATCAACGGTAAGCTTATCTTTTTTCCAGCCGCTCCATAAAAACAGGTCTATCAGCTGCAAAATATCCGATGCCTGCTGGCAGTTGCTGATAATGAAACGCTGGCATCCTTTTACGCCGTTGCTTTGCTGTATCTGCTGCATCAGGCGTATGGTATCCAGTGTATCGCGGGTCATATCGTCGGCATCGGCAGGGCAAACAAAATCAGCCTCGGTAAAAGGCAGGGTTTTTAGTTTGGCTGCTTCGTCCATATCGGCATAGCCTTTTGGTACGCCTGTGTATATTTTTTTGGTGCCGTAATCAAACACGCTGCGCAGTACGCGGCTATCCTGGCGTATATCCAAAGTTGCAAAGTACGAGCCGAAGAGCTGTACCTTTTGCATCAGGTTATCTACAATGCCCACAAAAAGGCTGTCGTGGCTGGTAACCAGCGTTTCGCGCATCGATTTAAGGATGCCCAACATCTCGGGCTGCAGGTCTTTAGGATTGTCCTGTACGTTAAAGGCATTATCGTACAATAGTTTCTCCAGCTTCACCAAATTATCAGCAAAGCCGCGGAAAGTGATGCGGCGTTTCAGCAACCTAAAATCGCGGTAATAGCTGCGGAAGATATGCTTACGCAACATGGCTGCAACCTCGCGGGTAGATTGCGTAGTTACGTTAGGGTTACCGTCGCGGTCTCCACCCGGCCAAAAACCAAGCTCTAAAACGGGCTGGTTCCCTTCAATTTCAAACTCTTCTTCCAGTTTCGACTGGATGCCCGAGAGCGCATGGTAAAATACATTCTCTATAAACCAAACCAAACTAACCGCTTCATCTACAGGTGTTGGCGAGGTTTTATTAAAGAATGGCGTTTTGCCCAGCTGTTGCAGCAGGGCGTTTATGGCAGGGATATCGTTGGTTTTAAGGGCCTCTATCAAATCGGTCATGATACCTAACACCGTTCCGGG
>CBFGNE010000308.1:0-5293 GCA_965649995.1 uncultured Mucilaginibacter sp. | reverse complement strand
CACCAATAGGTCACCAGAAGAATGCGAATTATTGAATATTTTGGAGGTGCCCGAAAACAAAAAACGCCTTAAATGATGCATTTAAGGCGTTTTTGAATAGTTTGATATATAACTTGGCGGAGAGGGAGGGATTCAAACCCCCGGTACCTGTAACAGTACACCTGATTTCGAATCAGGCACATTCGATCACTCTGACACCTCTCCGTATAATTGAATAAAAAAAAATCCTGCAGGCGCAGGAAATGTTGTTTTAATTGCGAACGTTAGTTTATAAACAAACTAACAATTGTTGCCGCAAAGGTATCGATTTGCGAACGAAAATCAAACTTTATAAATCAAAAACTTTAGCAAACTATTGTTAATGACGGTTATTTTGCAACGTTTTTGTTTCAATAATTAATTTAACATTACGTTTATATTGCTTGCTTAGTTTTGCCCGAAACGAAATTTGGTATGCATCTATCCCTTACTGATGAAGAACTGATGGATTTGTTGCGCCAAAACGATCCGCAGGCTCTTGAGGCTCTTTTTAACCGCTACTATAAATCACTTTGCCAGTTTTGTGCTGTCTATATTAAGGATAGCGCAATTGCCGAGGAAATCATAGCCAACCTGTTTATGAAGGTTTGGGATAACCGCGGTGAAGCACGGGTGCTTAATGTAAAGAACTATTTGTTTACCGCTGCCAAAAACTTATCGCTCAATCATATTCAAAAAAAGAAGGAGCCGATATGTGCTATCGAGGATACACCAGTTCAACAGCAATTGCTGCAGGATACCAATACACCTTTCAAAATCCTTTCCGCCCGCGAATCATACAATAAAATGCTCTCCCTTATCGATACCTTGCCACCGGCACAGCGCCAGGTGCTGCTCATGAGCAGGGTAGACGGAATGTGCAAGCAGGAAGTTGCCGGCATTTTGGGCATCACCGTGCGTACGGTAGAAACCACACTTTATCAATCTATCAAAAAACTTCGGGAATTGCTTAAAGGCTCTTCCAATTTTACTAAGGGCGCTTAACTATTTCTTAATGTAATGTTAACCAACTCTGCTACGTAAGCGGGTCTCCATAATTTGTCTTTGTTATCAGAAGCAGATCATGGAAGAACGTTACCACCGGTTAATTATTGAATATTTTGAGAAGGCCATCAGCGACGAAGGCTTAACGGCATTGCAGGATTGGATAGAAGGACATCCCGATAACCTTACACAGTTTAGTGATACCATCCTGATCCTGGAGGCTACGAAGGCGAGCCTTAAACGGCCCGGTAACGCAGGGCAAACCTGGGCTAAAATAAATACGCATATCACGCAATCGCAAACACCCGCGGTAGCTCGCCCGATAAAAAGAAAGTGGCTGGCTTATGCTGCCAGCATTTTAGTGGCATGTGCGGCGGGGTGGTTTGGTTACAAAAGTATTTTTTATAAAACTACCGCCGATGCCTTTGCTGTAGTGAGCAACCCTAACGGTAAACGCAGCAAAATTACTTTGCCCGACGGTTCAATTGCATACTTAGCCGGTGGCAGCACACTTAAATATGCAAAAAACTTTGGCGGGGATAAACGTGAGCTAAGCGTGGATGGCGAGGCGTTTTTTGATGTGGTGCACAAGTCAGATAAACCCTTCGTAGTAAAAAGCGGGGAGATCAGCACGGTTGTGCTGGGCACATCCTTTAACGTAAAGGCCTATGCTGCCGACGACAGGGTCATTATAACGGTAAATACCGGCAAGGTAGGGGTGATGGCTAATGTAAATGGCAAAAGCCAGTTAGTTAAATATTTAACACCCGATGAGCAAATCAATATCAACACTCAAACGGGCCTGTTTGCTTTCAACCAAACAAATGCGGCTGATATAAGCGCCTGGATCAGCAACAACCTTATTTTTTATAACACTTCCTTAAAGGATATTGCTTCAGCGATGGAACGCCAGTACGGGGTGAAGATTGACTTCACAGAACCGGAACTAAGCAGCGTACGCCTTACCACCAAGCTAATGAACCTGCCGCTGGAGCAGGCGATGGATAATCTTACAGCCTTATCGGGACTGGCTTATACGCAAAACGGAAAACATCTATTTATATCAAACACCAACGAAAAGGGAGGAAGGATAATGAAATAAACTTACTCCGATGATGAAAAACAAGCCCGAATTGCTGGACACAACCCGGGCCACTGTTATGAATTTAAACTCACGATTAACAAGTATAAATTAAGTAAATATATGAAAAAGTTATGGCTAATAACCATACTGGCGCTATTGCTGATGCCTTTTTTTGGTACAACAACGGCCAGGGCACAAACGGCAATAAGCAAAAAAGTAATTTTTGGTGCCGATGGCATTGCGCTTAAAGATGCCTTTCAGCAGCTTGAGAAATTGAGCGGGCTTTCTATCAGTTACAGTAACAGCACATTAAATGATAAACGTACCATAAGGTTTGTAAAAGCCGAGCGTACCGTACAGGAAACCTTAGAGCTGCTTTTAAGGGGCACCAATTTCACTTTCCGCCAATCGGGCGATAACGGCATTTTAATTATTGCCCGCAGCCAGGGCAAAGGCAGGATAGAAGGTAAGGTAGTAGACGAAAAAGGCGAGCCTTTGCCGGGTGCGTCCATACAGGTGCCGGCAGCAGGTATATCTGCGGTGGCACTCGCAGATGGTAGTTTTTCGCTGAGTATAGATGCGGGCACTTATAACGTGGACGTAACCTTCGTGTCGTTCAAAAAGGAAGTGAAACAAAACATCACTGTGCCTGCAAACGGGCGGGTTACGTTAAACATCGCGCTTAAGCCATCATCTGCCGCGCTTACCGAAGTTCTGGTGACGGCGCTGGGTATAAAACGCGAAGAAAAGGCACTGGGTTATGCAACCACCTCCGTAAAAGGCGAGCAGCTCACCAACGCCATAGCAGGCAACTGGACAGACGCACTATCTGGCAAGGTGGCGGGTTTAAACCTCATCCGCTCTAACAGCGGCCCGGCAGGTTCAAACAAGATCATCTTACGTGGCGAGAACAACCTCACCGGCGATAACGAAGCCCTGATCGTGGTGGATGGTGTGGTAATAAACCAGGGTAGCGGCAGGCGTACCGCCAATGCAGGCGAAACCGCCTACGGCGTAAGCAGCGATATTATGCCCGCGGATTACGGCAGTAACCTAAACGACCTGAACCCCAACGATATTGAGAACGTAACTGTACTGAAAGGCCCGGGCGCTGCTGCACTTTATGGGCAGCGAGGGGCAAACGGTGCTATCATCATCACCACCAAATCAGGTGCAAAGCATAGCGGCTTGGGTATCACTTTTAACTCCAATACCTCTATGGAGGAAGTTAACCGCTGGCCCGATCTGCAATATGAATACGGGCAGGGTACCGCAGGCAGCAACTACTATTCGTTTGGTGCAGGGCCCGATGGTGCAAGCACCAGCGCAACCAGCTCGGCATATGGCCCAAAGTTTGACGGGCAGAATTTTTACCAACTTGACCCACGACACAGGCACAAGGTAAAACTCGCACGCCATGGGTACCCTATAAAAACCAGATCCGCGAGTTTTTTCAAACGGGAGTAACCAAAACTAATTCCGTAAGTATAGATGGCGGTACCGATAAAACTTCCGCACGCTTTTCTGCAACGAACGTTAGCAATAAATGGATCACCCCGAACACGGGTTACGGGCGCAATAGCTTGTCGTTATCGGTCAATTCAAAAATTAATGATAAGCTTACGATCAGCTCTAATGTAAATTACAACAATAAGCATAGCGATAACCTGCCCGGCGCAGGCTATGGTAACCAGTCGCTGATGTATTGGTTTATTTTTTGGCAACCCAATGCCGATCTAAATGCACTGAAGAATTACTGGCGAATTGGGCAAGCCGATAAGCAAATCTTCTACCCCTTCAGTTCCTTCCCCGAGAACCCTTACGCGGTATCTTACGAGTTCATCAACAAATCGAGCCGCAATTCGGTAACAGGTAATGTGCAAGCGGCTTACAGCATCACCAAGGCACTTAGCCTGCAACTGCGTGCCACAATGGATATGGGTTACGAGCAACGCTCGCAGCAGCGCCCATACGATGCCGGTAGTAAGTTCCCCAAAGGAAGTTATCGCACGCAAAATATTTACTCGCAGGAGGCCGGCGGCGATTTCCTGCTGAAATACAACAAAAAGGTAAACAAAGATTTTAACGTTACTGCTACTGCCGGCGGCAGCATGCTGCGCAACACCTACAACCGCGACGAGGTACGTGCCGATTCGTTGGTGTACCCGGGCGTGTATTCGCTGGCCAACAATGCTGGTCCGCTGGTTACATCGCCGTTCCGTTCCACCTATGCCATTAACAGTTTTTACGGCCTAATATCAACCAGCTTTAAAGATTATTTATACCTAGATATGACTGCCCGCCAGGACTGGGTGAGCATGCTGGCCACCGCCAACCGTACCGACCAGGTAGGTTTCTTCTATCCATCGGCAAGCTTAAGCTTCCTGGCATCGGAGGCGTTTAAAATGCCCCGGGGGATAGATTATATGAAATTCCGTGCATCGCTTGCGGGGGTGGGTAGTGGTACTACAACACCATACCAAACCACTTTTAACTATACCACAGCGGGCAGCACCTACAACGGCGGCTTGCAAAACCCGCGTACCCTGGCCAACCCCGATCTGAAACCATTACGTACTACCACGTTTGAAGTTGGTACCGAGATGCGTTTCTTCGGCAACCGCTTAGGGTTCGACCTGGCGCTGTACACCGGCAATACCAAAAACCAAATACTTAACCGCACGGTAGACCAATCATCCGGCTTTTCGCAGGCGGTTATCAACGTAGGTAAGGTAAGTAACCGGGGCGTGGAGCTATCGTTATACGGAACACCGGTACGCCATCGCGGCGGATTCGAATGGACTATCAACACCACCTTCACCTCTAACAAAAACACCATTAAGCAACTGGCCGATAGCGCCATTGTGTTGCGCACAGGCCCAACAGGCGGCGGGCAAATTGTGGCACGCGTTGGCGGCAGCATGGGCGATATGTACGGTCGCGGCTACCTGCGCTCGCCAGATGGGCAGATCGTTTACGACGCGGCTACCGGTTTCGCAAAGCTGTCAGACAACCTGGTGTACCTGGGCAACACCATGCCAAAGTATAAAGCCAGCATGGGGCACGATTTTAAGTACAGGCAGTTCCACCTCAATGTATTGTTTGATGCGCAAGTGGGCGGCGTGGCTTACTCACTCTCTAATTATAAATTGGTCGAGCAGGGTAAAACCACGCTTACTTTACCAG
>CBFGNE010000307.1:0-5309 GCA_965649995.1 uncultured Mucilaginibacter sp. | reverse complement strand
AAAGCCCAATCCTACCTTACGCAATGTCGCGCGGAATGATAGCGATGATCGACGAAGCAAGAAAACAAGTGGGGCTGAAGTATATTGGCGAATAAACGAAATCTCCTATCTCAGGTATCGCGTTCTAATTAGCGCAGCCTATCTGCCGATCTTACCAGTTTCTCGTCCCTTTGTATCGCTTTAAAAGCGAAGATGATGAGGATGATGCTCAGCGAGGTAAGGAATAGCCCTACGCCCATGTTTTTATATTCCAGCGTGATGCCGCCCACAACATTTTTAACGGTTTGCGCCATCCAAAAGCTGTAGCCAATTAATGCCAGTATAGCTATATAGCAGAAGTTTATTTGCTTTTTGCGGTTTTTGTACAGGAAAATAACAGCAAGCGGAACCAGGGCGATGATGGCGGTTACTGCGGTTAGCGCGGTAAAGGTTACGATATGTTTTTCCTGCCCGTTTAAAATTTCGTAAATGCCGGTTACCGTTATGTTCACCAACTTGCCGTCAACATAAATATTATGTGCCAGCGGAAATAGGAACAAGCCGAACATGACAATAGAGGCGGCCAGGAGGTAGATACTTTGTATTCGTTGTAACATGGGTAAACTATTATATGGCCAAAGATAGGATTGTTTGGTTATTTTAGCATTTGGTATTAGTGCATTTCATGTAAAATTAATTACATATGAATTTTGATAAAAGGGCATACTTTGGGGCGTTGGCATTACTTTTATTTATTGGTTGCAGCAAGACTCCGGCAACTGTGCAGGTAAAAAAGCTCCAGTCACCAAATCCTACCAGCCGGTTATTCAAAATGCCTGCTAAACAGCTGCACGATACGCTGCTGGCCCTATTTGATTTCGGCCAACAATACGACAACCCCACGCTGAAAACAATATTCATGGACGCGGTTTTAGAAGACACCACGAATAAAATGCAAGCTACATTCAGTACAGAAACATCTGCCGGGCCAGTGTTCTCAGAAGCATATTTTGCAGAGCCAGGAACTAAAAACGACATATACATAACAACAATGGCAAGTTACTGGTATTCGCCCATGTATTTTGCTGATGACAAGCCGCTTAAATACACCTCTGCATTTGCTTTTAAATTAAAGGAACTGTCGAAAGACTCCACTTTGCTTTCCGTAGTGGCTATAAACCCCGAAATTGTTAACGGCACAAAGTGTTGTGGCCCTCATGGCAATTACTCCATAACGCAGAAAGTAAAACCCACAAGTGTCGAAGAATATACCCTGATAATGTTTGTGGCGCAAAAGCTTGGGATAAAAGATATGCCCGCGCTAAAATTACCGAGATAGAACAAGTTAAATTGCAGCAACTTATTATCCTTGGTAGCTACTGATTGTTACCTTTGCTTCGTGGCAACTACCCAACGTTATTTTCTCGAACTGGCTTACGATGGCACCAAATACCATGGTTGGCAGGTGCAGCAAAATGCCATAAGCGTTCAGGAATTGCTGAATAAAGCCCTCTCAACCTTACTGCGCCAGCCCATCGAAACCACGGGCTGCGGCCGCACGGATACCGGGGTGCATGCTAAAGAGTATTTTGCGCATTTCGATACCGATAAATCCGAAATCGAAATTCCGAAATTCGAAATTAGTTTAAATGCATTGCTCCCCCACGATATCGCCATAAAAAATATTATCCCGGTACACCCCGAAGCGCACGCCCGTTTTGATGCTACCTTACGTTCTTACGAATACCACATCCATTTTGAAAAAGACCCTTTTTTAAACGGATATTCGTGGTTGCTGCGCGATAAGCCCAACCTGGAATTGATGAACCAGGCGGCAGCAATTATCATGGAATATTCAGATTTTAGTTGTTTCAGTAAATCTAATACGCAGGTTAAAACCAATAATTGTAAAATTGTAAAAGCAGTTTGGGAACAAACCGAGAAAGGCATTGTATTTAAAATATCGGCCGACCGCTTTTTACGCAACATGGTACGGGCAATAGTAGGCACGCTCATCGCCATAGGCAAAGGCGAAATGGCGCCGGAGGGTATCCGCGATATCATCCAAAGCAAAAACCGCAGCAAGGCAGGCACCAGCGTACCGGCCTGCGGCTTGTATTTAACGGAGGTGAAGTACCCCTACCTGGCGCAAAAAGAGGATAAAGAACTTTAGTATAAATGGCAAAGGAATCAAACGATAGCAAGTCGACCAACCAACCTTCAGGAGGCAAGGTGGCTGCGCCGGTAGTTACCGGCAAGGCCTTCGACTGGCACTTGCTTAAGCGTATTATGCATTATGTAAAGCCGTACACTTCGGTTTTTGTGCTCGCTGCATTTCTAACTATTTTCTTGTCGGTTGTTGCCCTGATACAACCTATCCTAATCCAACTCACGCTGGACAAATACATCCTCGCTAATGATTACCACGGGTTGGTTTTTATGGTGGAGCTGATGATAGCACAACTTATTGTGCAAACCATAGCGCAGTATTACCAAACATACCTCACCAACTCACTCGGGCAATCCGTAATCCGCGATTTGCGGATAGATGTATTTAACCACATCACCAGCCTGCGCTTAAAATATTTCGACCGCACACCCATTGGCATGCTCATCACCCGTACCGTATCCGACCTGGAAACCATTGCCGATATTTTTTCGGAAGGGCTTATCTCCATCATGGGCGATATGCTATTGGTAGTTGCTGTTATTGGATACATGCTTTGGCAGGATTGGAAACTGGCGCTCATCACACTCATCCCGATGCCCTTCCTGTTTGCCTCCACCTATGTATTTAAAGAGGCCATTAAATCATCCTTCCAGGAGGTGCGTACGCAGGTAGCGCAACTGAATACCTTTTTGGCGGAACATATCAGTGGTATCAGCATTATCCAATACTTTGCCCGCGAGGAGCAGGAGATGCGCAAATTCCGCGCGGTAAACCAAAAGTACCGGGATGCCAATATCCGCTCTAACTGGTACTACTCTATCTTCTTCCCTGTGGTAGAAATTTTGTTCGCCATTTGCATGGCCCTGCTGGTTTGGTATGGCTGCAAACGGATACTGAACGACCAGCAAATGAATGCTATCTCTGCATCGCCGGGCGGTATAACGCCGGGCGTAATTACCGGGTTCATTGTGTTGCTCAACATGCTTTTCCGCCCCATACGCCAACTGGCAGATAAATTTAACACCCTGCAAATGGGCATGGTGGGTGCCGACAGGATTTTTAAAGTATTGGATACCGACGAAGTAGCAACCGACGATGGCAAGTTGGCCCCGCCTGCAATACAGGGCGACATTGAGTTTAAAGACGTTTGGTTTGCCTATAACGACGAGAACTGGGTGCTCAAAAACATCAACTTCCACATAAAACCCGGCGAAACGCTGGCTTTGGTAGGGGCAACAGGTGCAGGCAAATCATCCACCATTAACATCCTAAACCGCTTTTATGATATAGGCAAGGGTAGTGTTAAAGTTGACGGGCACGACATCCGCGATTACAAGGTAGATTACCTGCGCTCGAAAATTGCCACGGTGATACAGGACGTGTTTTTGTTTACCGATACCATTGGCAATAACATCGGCCTCAGCAATACCGAAATAACCCGCGAAGAGATCATCGCGGCAGCAAAGGATGTAGGCGCGCATGAGTTTATTGAACGCTTACCCGGCGGTTACGATTATAATGTGATGGAACGCGGCGCAACCCTATCTGCAGGGCAGGCGCAGCTGATATCTTTCATCCGTGCGTTGGTTTACAACCCGGCCATATTGGTACTGGATGAAGCAACCTCATCGGTAGATACCGAAACGGAATTGCTGATACAAACGGCCATTAACAAACTGATGCAGGGGCGCACCGCCATTGTAATAGCACACCGCTTATCTACCATACAAAATGCTGATAAGATCATCGTGTTAGACCACGGCGAGATCATGGAAAGCGGCACCCACCAGGAATTGCTGCGGATAGAGAACGGCTACTACCGCAAACTTTACGATCTGCAATTCAACTCGGCAGGTATAGCCAAGCCCATGATTTAATTATTTCGATTCCAGCCTGCGGGCATCATCGTCTGATGCATCCGGCTGATTTTCTTTCGGCGCGTCTTTAACCGGTTGCACGGGCTGTTCCCTGTTTTCATAATACTTGGCCACATTTTCCTGTTGCGGCTCATCGGCATGGTATTGTTTATCGCGGTCTTTCACAACGCTTTTATGCCCCTCATCATTTGGTCTGTTGGTAGGTGTATCTGATGGGGACGGTTTATCGTGGTCGTTTGCATGTTTTGTCATGATGAATTAACAGCAAATTTGGGTGTTTTGTTTATTGCCGCTAACCCGTTTTATACGAATGCCGCGTTAGCGATAGTAGTGGAAACCCCGGAATGGAGCAGCGCTTCTATCAGCGGCGCGTAATGAGGAGTTGGAACGAATAGCGCGGGCCGAAGGCAACGCCATAATAATCTTGAAGCCTCACGCACTTTATTTATTTAAAATTTATTTAAAAAAAGCGTCATTGCAAGGTACGAAGCAATCTCTACGTTTGACATGCGGATTTGCAAAGCCGCTCTACTAGCCGGGAGATTATTAATATTTTGATTTTTTCCTTACGGTATTAATGAGCTCCCTTCGGTCGGTTGCCTTCGTTCCCCGCAATGACGATGTGAAGATACACCGTTAATTATTGTTAATTATCCCGCATAAACTTTTACCTTTAGGGCAGGTTTGTTATTTTCGCAAACTGATGAATTGATGTGATGGGGTTGGGAGCTATCTCACATCTCGTGTCTCACATCTCATATCTAAACAGAATGGAAGAATTTGAAGCAAGCGAATCGGCAAAAAAAACCAAAACGATATACATATCTACCGTTTTTGGCATTGCCATGGTTTTATTGATGATAGGGCTGCTGGGGCTGATATTGGTGAAAGCAAACAACCTTTCGCGCTACGTAAAGGAAAACATTGTGCTTAATATTTTTATGGACGATGCCGCCCACGAAACCGATGTACTACAGTTTCAAAAACAGCTGGATGGCAACGCTATGGTTAAGCAAACCCAATACGTAAGTAAAGAATTGGCCGCACGCAACCTGCAAAAAGATTTGGGCGAGGATTTTGTGAAATTTTTGGGCTATAACCCGCTGTCGCAATCGCTGGATGTATACCTGAAGGCCGATTACGCCAACAACGCCGGCATAGATAAATTTAAGGCCGAATTGATGAAAAACCCTTTGGTGAAAGAGGTTAAATACCAGCAATCGCTGGTTGACCAAATGAACCAAAACCTTAAATCTATCATCCTGGTAATACTGGCATTTGCC
>CBFGNE010000306.1:0-5312 GCA_965649995.1 uncultured Mucilaginibacter sp. | reverse complement strand
GCCTGCAAATGTTTGACAGGGAAAAAAAGATATTTTCTTCTCCCTTTAAACAAGGCGATATCACGTCGCCTTATATATCCGCACTCCATGAGGATACCAAGGGTAACCTCTGGGTAGGAGGGTACTTTGGGATAAGCAAAATATTAAAAAATGGACGTGGCGTTATACATTATAATAGAAAGAAAAACGACCCTAACAGTTTGATTAGCGATGACATCAATAGTATTACGCAGGACAGCCGTGGCTTGATCTGGATAGCGACAAGGGACGGACTGAGCATATTGAACCCTGAAACAAACCGGTTCATCTCGCTGACGAAAAAGGACGGGTTGCCAGACAACCAGGTTTCGAATGTATTGGAGGACAGCAGGGGAGCCATGTGGGTAAGTACATCAAACGGGCTGTGCCGGGTAACACTGACACCAGGCAACGGTACATATGAGTTTCAATTTGAACGTTTTGACGAAACAGATGGCCTGCAAGGCAGAGAGTTCAGTGCATATGCAGCCTTAAGAACCAATAAAGGGGAATTGATATTTGGCGGTTCGCATGGCTTTAATATTTTCGACCCACTGAGTATACATCCGAATATCGAGAAGCCTAAATTAATTTTCACCGGTTTTCAGCTATTTAACAAAAGTATATCGGCCAATGAAGAAGTTGACGGCCATGTTGTATTAACTAAAGCCATTTCGGCTACAAGCGAGATAACACTGAACCACAGCGAAAATGTGTTTACCATTGAATTTGCCGCCTTAAATTTCTTTAACCCCAATAAAATAACCCATCAGTATATGATGGAGGGTTTTGATAAAGGCTGGCTTACCGCAGATAATGCTACCCGGAAAGCTACCTACACCAACCTTGATGGAGGCGATTATACCTTTAAAGTAAGGGCTATTGGCCAGGAGGGAAGATGGAAACCCAGCTATATAAAATTAAAGATTAAGGTGTTTCCCCCGTTCTGGAAATCTACTTTAGCTTATGTTGTTTACCTTTTGCTGATAACCGGGACGCTTTTTTTAATTCGCCGGCGGGGAATACAAAAAATAAGAAGGCAATTCATAGCCGAAAAAGAAAAGCAGGAAGCAAATTCGTTAATTGAGCAGGAGCGGCAGGAGGTTAAGCGTATGCAGGAACTTGATCAGTTGAAAACCAAATTTTTAACCAATGTGAGCCACGAGTTCAGAACGCCATTGTCCTTAATTATGGCCCCTGTTGATAAAATGCTTATTGATGCCGATAATGAGCGGGGCGAGCAATTGAATATGATAAGGAGAAACGCCAAAAGGTTATTAAACCTTGTAAACCAACTCCTTGATTTCCGGAAGATGGAAGTGCAGGAACTTAAGTTACACGCGCGGAGAGGCGATATAGTGAGCTTTATTAAGGAAATGTCTTATTCCTTTTCAGATATTGCTGAAAAAAAACATATCAGATTTGTCTTCGACTCGGAAATTGAAAAGCTGAACGTCAATTTCGACCACGATAAAATAGAACGTATCATATTTAACCTGCTTTCTAATGCATTTAAATTTACTCCAGAGGGCGGGCACGTAAGCGTATTATTATCAACCAAGAAAACTCCCGGGCAGCAGATGCTCGAAATAAAGGTTATTGATACAGGTATAGGCATTCCTGCGGATAAAAAGGATAAAATTTTTGAACGCTTTTTTCAAAACGATATTCCAGGATCTATGGTTAACCAAGGCAGTGGTATCGGCCTATCGATAACAAAGGAATTTGTAAAGCTGCACAATGGTGAAATGTATGTAGAGAGCGAACTTGGGCAGGGAAGTTATTTTACCATTTTACTGCCTTTACACATCGCGATCGAGGCGGAAGAACAAGACTTTTACGACGAGCGTAGCCCAGCCGAACCTCCCGGCACGTCGTGCGAGCATGCCTTGCAACAACCCGGGGGCCTTGCAGCAACTAAAAAGCTTACTGTTTTACTGGTTGAAGATAACGAAGACTTCCGCTTTTATTTAAAAGACAATTTAAACGACGTCTTTCATATTATTGAGGCGGCTAACGGCAAAGAAGGATGGCAAAAAACCCTGAGCCTGCACCCTAACCTGGTAGTTAGTGATATAACTATGCCCGAAATGAATGGGATAGACCTTTGCCGTAAAATACGCAACGATAAACGTACATCGCACATACCGGTTGTATTACTTACTGCTATAACCGGCGAAGAGCAACAGTTAAAGGGCCTTGAAACAGGTGCCAATGACTACCTTACCAAACCTTTCAATTTTGAGATCCTGCTATCCAAGCTGAAAAACATACTGGCCATACAGCAGGATATGCGCAAAACCTATCAAAAACAGCTTGATGCCAAGCCAACCGATGTAATGCCCGAGTCGTTTGACGAGGCTTTTATTAAAAAGGCCTTACTCCTCATCGAAAAAAACATTGATAATGCCGATTTCTCAGTAGAAGAACTCAGTAGCGAATTATGCGTGAGCCGCGTTACACTTTATAAAAGAGCGTTAACCTTAACCGGAATGTCTCCGGTAGAGCTTGTCAGGTCTATTCGTTTAAAACGTGCTGCGCAATTGCTTGAGAATTCGCAGCTGACCATCTCCCAGATATCATACAAAGTAGGCTTTAAAAGCCAAAAGTATTTTGTGCGGTCTTTTAAAGCCGAATTCAATTGCCTCCCATCGGCATATCAGCAAAAAAGCAAACAGCAGGCCGATAAAGCCTGATAACCCTTGGCAGGCCGCCATTAATTTTACCACTTTCCGGCCCATTTTGTTAACCTCCGGGCTTGTATTTTCTCATTTTTTTGCTGTTAAATAAGTGTTTGTCACTTTAATATGCTGTAAATAAGGCATTTAATAGCCTTTAACATTTGTGCCCCCATTTTTGAACAATCGATTGCGTTGCCCCATGTAGTTTTAACCTATACAAAATGGCATAGGTTCAATATACCTGCCGCAGGCCCGTTATCCAGCAATGGTACAGGCATATAACCAATTTTATTAATAACCTGATTAAACTAAGCATTATGCTAGAACGTGTACTTATTAGCGCCTGTTATTTGCCTGCCGGGCTTTACCTAAAACAGTTCGGAAGCTATCATTAATGCCTCATATACAGCATGAACCGCCTGCAACAGCAACGGGCATTTATCGCTAATTATCTTTTTAGCTTGATGTTAAGGGTGCCGTTATCGGCAATTGTACACAGGTAATAAACTCAACTTAACACATAAAATACGATGGGAGGAAAATTATGCCGAGAAGTTAACCAATAAACCAAATAAACGAACCTATGACGGAACTAAGAATAAAGCAGTTTCCGGCGGTTGTTTTTGGGTATTGGGTTACCAAAGGAGATAGGATAAAAAAAACAAATTATGAATGAAAGAAAAACCAATTAAGCGCTAACCAACCAACAATGAACCAATTATCAAACCTTAAAATCCTTTTATAAGATGGATAAAAATTTACAAAACAGAGTGAAGCACCGGATTTCATTAATTATTATGGGCCTGTTCCTTTTTTTCTCAGCCCAGGCACAAACCTCAATTATCACCGGGAAAGTAACAAGCGCCGATAATGGCGAGCCCATGCCGGGGGTAAACGTTAGGCTTAAAGGGACAACTACCGGGGCCGTAACAGGCGTAGACGGCAACTATTCAATAGCGGCGGCACCAGGGAACGTGCTCGTTTTTAGCTTTTTAGGGTATTCTACCCAGGAGGTGAGCGTTAAGCTTGCCGGCGCGTTAAACGTTAAGCTAAGCTCTACCTCCAGCAACTTAAACGAAGTGGTTGTAACCGGTTACGCCCGCACAAAAAGGAAAGATGTAACCGGTGCGATAAGCTCAGTATCAGGCGACGAGCTCCGCAAAACCCAGCCCACTACTTTTGACCAGGCCCTGCAGGGCAAGGTTGCAGGCGTTGTGGTGCAGCAGGTATCGGGCCAGCCCGGCGGCGGCGTATCCATCCAAATACGCGGCGTGTCGTCCATAAGCGGCTCTAATTCGCCGCTGTACGTCATCGATGGTATTATTATCCCGCCGGTTGGCGACCCCGGCCGTGGCTCTAACCCATTAAATAGCATCAACCCAGCCGAAATTGAATCGATAGACGTATTGAAAGACGCATCGGCAACAGCCATATACGGTTCGCAGGCAACCAACGGCGTGGTTGTTATTACTACAAAAAGGGGCAAATCCGGGCCGCCGCAGATAACTTATGATGCCTATTGGGGCTTCCAGGAAATAATGAAGCGGCTCCCTACCGTAAACTTGCAGCAGTTTGCTACTATCATTAACGCCCGGTCTGTTGCCTGGGGCTTTGATACCAGGCCCCAATTCGCCAACCCCCAATATTTAGGCACCGGTACCGACTGGCAAAAAGAATTATTCAGGCAAGCCCCGATGATGAATCACACGCTTACGGTAAGCGGCGGGGATGCCCGGACCCAATATTTGCTGTCAACCTCGTATTTTAACCAGCAGGGGATAGCCCTTGGGTCTGATTTTACCAGGTACTCGGTAAGGTTGAACCTGGACAATAAAACCACTAACTGGCTAAAAATAGGCACCAGCCTCCAATTGGCACATGTTGACGAAAATGTAAGCGCGACCGGCAATAGCGTAATTGGCACCGCATTAAGCATTACCCCCGATGTCCCGGTAACCAACTCTGATGGATCCTTTGGCGGTGTTACCGACCCTGCCGGCTGGGTACAGCCTGTTGCCAACCCGGTGGCATTGGCGAAAATTATCAAAGACCAAAAAAGGAGGAACCAGGTATTTGGCAACCTGTATGCCGAAATACAATTTACCAATGACCTATCGCTGCGGAACGAGGTATCCGGTAACTTTGATTTTAATACAGCAGACAGGTTTTCGCCGGTCTATTCTTTTGGCAAAGGTACTCCCAGCCCAAACAGCGGGTACTCTTCCGCAGGCCAAAATTTTTATATCGTAATACGCAACTTCCTGAATTACAACCATAATTTCAAAAAACTCCGTTTCAATGCATTAGCAGGGCACGAAGCACAGGAGAGCACTTTTGAAAATGTTAGCGCCGGGCGAAGGAATTTTGCGTCAGACAATGTACAGGCGATTAATGCCGGCGATGCTACCACAGCCACAAACTCGGGCGATAATTCGCAATCGAACCCTACGGGCGGCAGTGCGCAGGAATCGTATTTCGGCCGCGCCAATTTCTCATGGGACGACAAGTACCTGCTCACCGGCAATATACGTGCCGACGGCTCTTCCAATTTCCCGGGCGGCAGCCGTTGGGTTACTACCTATTCGGGCGGGTTTGCCTGGAAGATCAATAACG
>CBFGNE010000305.1:0-5343 GCA_965649995.1 uncultured Mucilaginibacter sp. | reverse complement strand
TACAGTAGGTTATGGGCATATAAGTCCGCGGGGCGTATTGGCCAATAGCGTGGCCGCCATCGAATCGATGATTGGTTTACTGGCTTTTGCATTGGCAACGGGCTTGCTTTACGGGCGTTTCTCCAAGCCATCAGCCAAAATTGTTTACAGCGATAACCTGCTGGTTAGCCCATACCTGGAAAACGGAAAAGGCCTTATGTTCCGCATATCTAACCTGCGGAAGAATGTATTAATAGACCTTGATGTAGAGGTGATCTTCTCTTACAATGAAATAGTAAACGGCAAAGCCACCCGCCGGTTTTTCCCCCTTGAACTGGAACGCTCTAAAGTGAGCATCCTTACCCTCAACTGGACGATAGTGCACCCTCTGGATGAGAACAGCCCCCTTGCCGAAATTACCCCTGATGAACTGGAACGCACGCAGGCATCGTTTTCGATATTGCTAAAAGCGTTTGACGATACCTTCTCGCAAACCGTACACTCCCGTACCAGCTACACCTATGCCGATATGGTTTGGGATGCCAAATTTGTGCCGATGTTTGAACGGGATGATGATGGAAGGATCGTATTGGATATGAGTAAAATTAGTTCATTTGTTCATTAGTTCAATGGTTCATTGGTCTTGAAGGTGGGTGCCCATCGTCATGGACCTTGTTTCGGTACCCCACACGGCAACTAAAGGGCATGCAAATCGGTTAAGCAAAATGGCTACTTTTATGATGGGTTCCTGAAATAAATTCAGGATGACGTCGGATTTTAATACCGCAGTTCAATGTTTCATTGGTTGCAGCGTGGCGAATACCCGTCATGCTTGTTTCGGCACCCCACACGGCAGGTAATCGTTATGCAATGCTGTAGAGCGAATTGGCTACTTTTATGGTGGGTTCCTGAAATAAATTCAGGATTACGGCTTGGGTTTACCACACCACCTACCAATGAACTAATGAACAAGTGAACTAATGGACTAAAGCATTCCTTTCCTTTGCAAACAATTTATACACCTGAGTATCTAAAAATGCGGGGAAGAATTTGCTGAGGAATACGGTGAGTTTGCCCTGGGTGGTCATGATAAGCGTGCGGCTGCGGTTTTCTACGCCGTTGGCGATGATGACGGCTACTTCTTCGGATGTCATCATTTTATTTTCCTCTAAAGTGCTTTCGCCTTGTTCTTTACCGCTTTTATCAAGCGCGGTATTGCGGATGTTTGATGCGGTGAAACCGGGGCAGGCTACCATTACATGTACGCCGGTTTTCAGGTTTTCAACCCGCAGGGCGTCTAAAAATCCGTTCATGGCATATTTGCTGGCAGAATAACCGGCACGGCCGGGCAAACCTTTATAACCTGCTATAGACGATACACCTACAATGCTTCCTTTGGTTTTAGTGATCTCGGGCAGAGCGTATTTGGTGCAATAAACGGTGCCCCAAAAGTTTACATCCATCAGGCTCTTTAAAACTTTCAGATCAACATCCTTAAAAAGAGCGCGCATGCTAATGCCCGCATTGTTAATAAGCACATCTACCCTGCCAAAGGTTAGTATTGTCTGTTTTATAAGCATGGCGCAGTCCTGCTCAACCGTTACATCGCATTGCACGGCAATGGCCTTTACTTTTTGATGGGTTTCGATATTTTGGGCAATGGTGCACAGGTTTACGTAATGGCGGGCACCTAAAACCAGGTTAGCGCCGCGGTTGGCAAATTCTATCGCGAGGGCTTTACCGATGCCTGAGGACGCACCGGTGATAACAATTACCTTATTTTTCAAGTTCATATTTCGGGGCAAACATCTGCGGTACGTCCGGCATCTTGATCTCGGGCATACGGAACATATATTTGGCAGCGAATATAATCATAGCACCATAAAAATGCCTGATGTAGCTCCAGCTAAATTTAGCGCTGAGGTGCTTCCTGAAATTTAAAATATAAGTTTTGGGGTAATAATAATTTTTATACCCGGCAAGGCGGATACGGTACGACAGGTCGATATCGTGCCCAAACATAGCCATGCGCTCGTCCAGCGCCCCTACTTCGTTTAGTACGGATCTGCGGAGCAGCATAAACGCACCATTTATCACGTCCACTTCGGCGGTTTCAAATTCATCTACCCAATTCTCGTTGTCATGTTTGTACAGCCTCGATTTTACAAAGTGTTTGGCCAAACCGGTAATCTTAAAAAAAGCCTCCCATCCGCGGTTAAAGCCCCTACGCGATACATGCAAAAAGCGGCCTTGCGGGCTTAACATCCGCACGCCCACACCACCTGCATCGGCATGGTTGTCCATAAAATTGAGTGTACTATCCAGCGCGTTACTGGCTGTAATTGTATCCGCATTGACCATTAAAACATACTGTCCGTTTGCTTGCGCAATGGCCAGATTACGACTTTTGGCAATACCCAATTGCTTCTTGTTCAGTATTATTTGGGCGTTAGGGAACTCTTGCTCCAGCATTTTAACCGAGCGGTCGGTCGATGCATCATCAACTACAATTAATTCATAATCAATATGCTTACAAGCTTTAATTAAAGAGTCGATAGACTGCTTTAACAAAGCGCACATATTGTAATTAACTACAATAACAGAGAGTTTCATAAGCTATCAGGATAATGAATTTTCGTACGGAACCCTTGTCACAATAGATCTTCCTAAAGTGATCTCGTCCACATACTCCAATTCACCACCAAAAGCTATGCCACGGGCAATTGTAGAAATATTTATATTAAACTGTTTTAAACGCTTGTGTAAATAAAAAATAGTGGTATCTCCCTCCATGGTTGCGCTAAGGGCGAAGATCACCTCTTTTACGCCATTTTCCTTCAGCCGTTCCACCAGGGTATCTACCTGCAGGTCGCTGGGGCCGATACCATCCATGGGCGATATCAATCCGCCCAGCACATGGTAAACCCCGTTGTATTGGTTGGTATTTTCTATGGCCATTACATCGCGGGTATCCTCCACAACACATACCAGGGAGTGGTCGCGTTTTTTGGATATGCAGATTTCGCAGATGGCATTGTCAGAAATATTATGGCAGGTGCTGCAAAACTGAATTTCGTTGCGCAGGCGGCTTACCGAAGTACTGAAACGGGCTACCTCATCCTTATCGCGGTTGAGCAAATGCAGCACTAAACGCAGGGCTGTTTTTTGGCCCACGCCCGGTAATTTGGCAAACTCGGCAACGGCATCCTCCAGCAATTTCGACGAAAAATTCATTAGGCGAAAATAAGGAAATTTTGGGGAAGGTTAAGTAGTGAATGGTGAGTGGTTGGTTTGGTGACGATAAGATGGACCCGAACCTGGTTTTGACGATTTGCGCTGTCGCGATGAGTTTTAAAATTGTGGTTCGTAGCATGGCGGTTGTGCCCGCATTGTGAGTTGACTCACCCCCAACCCCTCTCTCCTTCGGAAAGAGGGGAGTTTTTTTTTATTTTTTCTTCACCCTCTTTGCGGAGTAGAGAGGGTCGACAAGCGGTAGCGATGTCGGGGTGAGTCAACTCGCGGGCATGCATTGGCGCATGTAGCTACATCGCAGAGAAAAATTAAATATAATGGCGTTGCCTTCGGCCCACGCTTTCCAGGGCTGCGCTGCGCTTCGGCCACGTTTACCCCGCTCGCGCCCTGCGCACCGTGGCTTCCCCTTCCAATCGTTAACGCGGGGATTCCTTTGAACAGATCTTCGTCCACGTAATTATAAATCCGAAACGGCGAAGCCCTCTTGAGCAGCCAGACATAAAATAACGCGAAAAATCGAACATCCGACATCCGAACTAAAACCTACTCGCTTCTCAAATTTTTCACCGGGTTCACCAGCGCGGCTTTTACGGCTTGCCAGCTTACAGCTGCAAGGCAAATAACTAGGCTCAGCCCCAGCGTTAATACAAACACCCAGGCACTTATGTTGGTGTGGTAAGTATATTGTGAGAGCCACCGGCTTATATTATACCAACTGATGAGCGAGCCGATAACAGATGATATCACCACCAGTACCACAAACTCCTGCGAGAGTTTTAACCAGAGCGCGCCCGTACCGGCTCCCAACACCTTGCGGATGCTGATCTCTTTGCGCCTGCGCTCGGCAGAGAATGCGGCGAGACCGAACAAGCCAAGCGCAGATAATATAATTGCTAAACAGGTGAACAATACGGCCATAGTACCCAGCAGTTTTTCGTTACGGAATTTGGCGCTGAAGCTTTCATCGGTAAATTTATACTCGAAGGGATACGTGGGGTTATATTTTTTGTACACTTTTTGCAAAACCGCCAGGTTGCGCGATACAGAAGTATTAGGATTGAGCCGCAAACCAATACTGGTTGCCCAGCCTTTCATAAACCCGATAATTACCGGTTTAACAGGCTCGTAAGGCGATGCCAGCACAAAGTTCTTCACCACGCCTATAACAGTGCGCTTACCGCCCATCCATGTTATCTGCTGCCCCACCGGCTCTTTCAAACGCATCAGCTTTACGGCCGCTTCATTCAGGATAACGGCGGTGGAATCTGACGGTCGCTCTGTAGCAAAATCGCGTCCTTCGAGTAAATTCAGCTGATAGGTATCTATAAAATAATAGGTGGCGGCAATACAATCTATAGAGATGCTGCTCTCACCGGGTAATTGCCCGGGCCAGGTATTATTCCAGGTAGCACCGGTTATATTGGTTATAGGGTCTGATATCAAGGCTGCATCCGTAATAGCACCCGATGCCAGCGCATCGCGGCGAAAAAGGTCGAACTGGTCGTACATCCGGCCATCGGCCATAATTTCAACCATACCATCGCGGTTATAACCAACGGGGCGGTCTTTTATGAACCCTATTTGCCGGTAAACAAAAATGCTGAAGATAATCAAGCAGGTAGCAAAGGTGAATTGCATCACCACCAGCACCTGCCGCGGGCGAATAGTGCTGCGGGTGCTGATCATCTGTCCCTTCAGCACTTTAACCGGGTTAAACGAAGAAAGGAATAATGCAGGGTAACTACCTGCAATTAAGCCTGTAAATACTGTAACGGCCAGGGCAACACACCAGGCCGGCGGATTGGCATAAGGCAGACTTAAGTTGATATTAATGATATTCCTGAAAACGGGCAGCAACACAATAATAAGCACCAGCGAAAGCAGGAACGCAATAAAGGCCATCAATAGCGACTCGCCCATAAATTGCTTTATTAGCGCGCCGCGCCTTGCACCAATGGCTTTACGAATGCCTACTTCCCTTGCCCGTCGCTCCGATCGGGCGGTAGAAAGATTCATAAAATTGACACAGGCAATCAGCAGAATGCCGATAGCAAGGAATAGGAACAGCCGCACATATTCGATACTACCGCCGGTGTTTATGCCGTTTTTAAA
>CBFGNE010000304.1:0-5350 GCA_965649995.1 uncultured Mucilaginibacter sp. | reverse complement strand
ACGGTGTGGATTCAAACGTCCAGCCTTTATCTTCGGGTGTAACGGGCGTAATAACAGTAGGTTCTTTTGGCGTGGGGCTGCCTTTTTTGCCGCAGGCAGAAAATCCGGCAGCAATACAAAGGCATGCAAGCACTTTAATGGCGGTCTTCATAAAAATTAGTAAAATGGATTATATTGGTGTATAAGCAACACAAATGTAATGTATTTACATCAGGATATTAACTGTTTATATTTGTGGCTGCGTTAGCAATATACGTAATTTGTTAGCGATGGTAGGTTTTGCAATTATTAAAGATGAATTTCGACATTAACGTTCGTACAGGCTTCAGGCAAGCTGCCAAATTGCTTTTATGCTGCATAGCTTTACTACTTACAGCAACGGCCGGCAGCTTTGCACAGACTTTACGGGTTGCTGTTGCCGCAAATTTGCAACCCGTAATAAAAGTGCTGCAAAAAGATTTCCAGCAAAAAACAGGCATCCAAACAGAGGTTGTAACTGGCCCTTCGGGTGCATTGGCTACGCAAATAAAAAACGGTGCACCGTTTGATGTTTTCCTGTCTGCAGATATTAGCTTCCCCGATGAGGTTTTCAAAAGCGGCTTTGCCACAGCCAAGCCTGTAGTTTATGCATCGGGCACACTAATTATATGCAGTACCCAAAAACTCGACTTTAGCAACTGGATGAAGCTGTTGCCATCTGCATCCATCCAAAAAATAGCTATCGGAAACCCGGCTATTGCACCATATGGTAAGGCTGCCGAAGAAGCCATAAGGCAGGCAGGCATTTACAAAAAGGTGCAGCCCAAAATTGTATTGGGCGAAAGCATTGCACAGGTGAACACTTATATAACTACAGGCGCAGTACAAGCCGGCTTCACAACCTTGTCATTGGTAAAAGATGCCGCCAATAACACAAAACTCTACTATAAAATCATCGACCCAAAAGCTTACCATCCCATAGAACAAAGCATGGTACTGGTAAAACAAGCCAAACCAAACGGCGATGCCGAAAAATTCTATCGCTATATATTAAGCCCTGCCGCAAAAAATATTTTCATCAGCTACGGCTACCACGTAAAATAACCTGCAAAATGGACCTTACACCGATATGGCTCACCCTAAAGCTGGCAGGCATTACCACACTGGTACTGCTTGTATTGGGTTTGCCCCTTGCGTGGTGGCTGGCCAAAAAGCGGTCGTTGGTGAAGATCATTATCGAGGCAATTATCACCATGCCTTTGGTGCTGCCGCCATCGGTATTGGGCTTTTATTTGCTGTTGGCGTTTAGTCCGCAGCATGGGCTGGGCAAGTGGCTGCACGAGGCTTTTAACCTGCAGTTTGTTTTTAGTTTTGAAGGATTGGTGCTGGCATCGGTTATTTACAGCATGCCTTTTATGATCAGTCCGGTAAAATCGGCCTTTCAGCAATTGCCGGCCTCGCTTTCGCAGGCATCCTACATATTGGGCAAAACGCAATGGCAAACCTTTTGGCATGTGCTGCTGCCCAATATCAAACCATCGCTGTTAACGGCAATTGTGCTTACGTTTGCGCATACCCTGGGCGAGTTTGGCGTAGTGCTGATGATTGGCGGCAACATTCCCGGCGTAACGCGCGTAGCATCCATTGCGGTTTACGATTCGGTAGAGCAGATGGATTATGCCGCTGCCAATAACTACTCGCTCATCTTGTTCGCCATTACGTTTATATTGGTTATCAGCGTGTTCATCTACAATAAATACCAGGTAAAAAGCCCCTTGGAATGATCTGCATTGATATAGAAAAAAAGCTAAAGGCCTACAAAGGCGTGCAGGTGCTGCGGGTAAAAAAGGACTTTGCTGCAGGCGGCATTACGCGCATTACCGGCCCATCCGGCGCGGGTAAAACCACGCTGCTTAAAATGATAGCGGGTTTGGTAAAACCTGATGCGGGCAAAATTACGGCTGATGGGGTAGTTTGGTTTGATTATGGTTCGAAAATCAACCTATCGCCACAGCAGCGAATGCCAGGTTTTGTTTTCCAGGATTACGCACTGTTCCCCAATATGACGGTGCAGCAGCATTTAGAGTACGCCACCAACGATACCGCCTGGATAAACCGCCTTTTAACCATTGGCAAACTGGAAACCTTTACTACTCACAAACCCGAGCACCTCAGCGGCGGGCAGCAGCAGCGCCTGGCCATCTTACGTGCGCTTGCCATTAAACCAAAATTATTGCTGATGGATGAGCCCTTTTCTGCATTGGATGTGAAGATGAAATCGGAACTGATAGCTGATTTGCAGGTGCTGTTTAAAGAGCTCGGCGCTACAGCTTTAATTGTAAGCCATAATCCGCAGGAATTGGATGGGGTAAGTGGGGAGGAGCTGGAAATTTATTAATGACCCCGAATTAGCCGGTGGTGCTAAACCTTATCCTTCCAAACTGCCAGTTTACTGATAATGGCTTCGGTCGCGGCATCGAAACGTACGAAAGCCTCGTCATCTTTATGCTCTTTATAAAGTTTTATGTATTCTTCAAAAAACACCAGCGGGTCTTTTAGTAAAATATCGGCGATGCCGGTCGCACCATCGTACTGTTCAATCTTTTTGGCCATTTCGTAACCAACAAAATACCCTGTTTCGTCAAAACCCGTCGTGAAAGCAATGTTATAAAGCTGCTCGTAATTGTGCGTAGCGGTATCGGTAAAAGCTTTATAAAGTAGCGTTTCAAACAAAAAGAAATTCTGCCGTTTGCGGTTCTTGTTTTTCCTTATCTCCTCCAGTTGCACTTTGGTAAAAGGCCCGGCGTTATTCAGTTTGGTAAAATCGCCCACAAGGTTAGCGGTGCCCTCGTTCCATACATTATAAGTAAGCCCATACGATGCCTGCGCATAATATGGCATGCTTTTATCCTTGGTTCTTTTTCGACTGTTTTGAGCGGCCTCCTGTATGGAGTGATACAGTTCGTGAGCGACTAAATATTTTAATCCCTCGTAATCGTCACCTACTTTTTGCAGCGCTACATTAAAAGAATTGTAGCCATCGTTAACAAACCCTAATGAACCTCCGCCAACCAAAAAGCAGGCTCTTACATCGGCGGTAACGCCGCCGGGGGTATAATTGCTTATAATTTTGGTAATGTCGGTGATAAACGTCTGTTGGTTGGCCTCAATTTTTCTTATCAGATGTTGTATAGGAGCCAGGTTGGACTTAACCAACTTCCAGTTGTATTTATCCTCTCCTTTTATACTGCCCGTTTCTATCAATTCTTTAAGGGTGCGTTTAAACACATCCTCGCCGGCACCGCTGTATCCTTTAACCTTAATGATGAGTTGCTTACTTCCAAACGTTTCGGCCGCCTGGTTAAGTTGGGCATCTGTTACCGTTTTACCGGCCATAAGCCCGGTAATAATGCGGGCGCTTTCAAAATCGAGGGTAACTTTAACAGCGGGATTTGTAGGATTATGCGCTTTTGCAGCGAAGCACAAGCAAATAAACAGGATGAGGGCGTATATTCTCTTCATAACCGATATAGCACTTTTGATTTGCCTAAACTACTTCACCTGCTCCACTACTATCTTATCCAAATTATGCAAATACCGTCGCCCCGTTTTCATATCGGCGGCGGATGTCATCTGCATGCTTTCGGGCATTTTATCGGCGGCAATGCCGTTTTTTTCCATAATGATATATACGTGGTCGCCTACCACGGTGTTGTAGAGCTCGTTCCAGGAGTACACTACCTTATAACCATCCGCACCGGTGCAAACAAAATAAAAGCGGCTGAGCAATTTGGGGCTGGTAGTTTTAAATCTGGTGTGCGACAATACGTCCTTCAGCAATATTCCTTTTAGCTTATCATCTTTATGCTTAAAGGCGCCGGTATGGTCGGTTATGTTGATGTCGCCAATTTCGCTGATGGTGTACTGCTTCAACGAATCCAAGGTGATAACCGATTCCTTCTCCACCTCGCCAACAATAGCGAATTTATTGGTTTGCTGGTTTTTTTCCTGCGCCAGGGTGCTGCCTGCGTAAATAAAAAGCAGCATGGTAAATAGTTTTTTCATGGATTAACACGAATAAAAAAGCCCAAAGGTAACCGGGGCTTAACTTTGGGCAAAGTAATAAAATAGTTTTTCAGTTTACAGCCGGGTTAACAAAAAGAAAGGGGGCTAAAGCCCCCATCTTCAAAAACAAAAACAACCTCCCAATTATTTATGCTTTTGCGCTTTGTCGGGGTGTGCTGCTAAACCTTACAGTTTTTAATTTTTATCGAGCTGTGTATTTATCATCACTTGCAATTCTGTTTTAAAACTATCGTCCAAACGGATGCCTTCGGCCGGGCCAGTCTTTAGTAAATGCCTTATCATTTGGTTTATTTTGCCGCTTTGCTTTACGTAAAGCCTGCAGGCTGCACAGCCGTATAGGTGTATGCGCAGTTCGATGCTTTCCTTAAACGTTATTTTGCCGCTCATCCGTTTATCGGTAAGGTAGGTGGCCTTGCGGCAGTTGTATCTTATTCCTTTTAATGGGCTCATTTTACATCCAGTTTTTTTGAAGGCAAGCCCTCAGGTTAAGTTTAGCACGGTGGATAATTACCCAATAGTTGGCCGGGCTTATTTTTAGCTCGGCACAAACCATATCGGTAGGCTCATCGTCCAGGTGCTTCATGGTAAATACAGCTAACCAAAGAGCAGGCAATTTATCCATGCACTTTTTCAGTACGCCGTTAAATTCCTTGCCCTCCAGTGGGTTTCGATCATCCAGGCCGAAAGGCTTTGGAGCATGCTCCTGCTTCCAGTGCCCGTCGTGCCCTTCAAAAAAATCAATCACCTCGCCTTCGGCATTGGTTAGTTCCTGGGTTTTTAGTCCTGAAGCTTTTTTCCGGTACACGTCAATTATCTTATTTTTTAGTATCGCCGTAAGCCAGGTGCGCTCGCTGCTTTTGCCGGCAAAACGGCTCATGGCATTTAAGCCGGCTAAAAAAGTTTCCTGTACCAAATCCTGCGCCTGTTCCTCATTGTTAACACGGGTAAAGGCATACAGATACAAATAGTCGGCATAAGCTTTCACCCAATTTTTGGGGTCGAGCTGATGATCTGTGGGAGGTATTATCATTTCAGCTTGTTATAACAATCGGTTTGTCGTTAGGATATGTAAAACCTTACAGCGAGATTTACATATAATTTTAATAATTACGGCGCGCCGTTTTCCGTATTTAAATTAAGGTACAAAAACCTGTATTTATAAATTTAAATTTATTTGTAAGGATATGGCTTCGGCAACTACTAAGCGTGCAAAAAGAGTATCAGGAATCATGAATACATCAAAAATATTATCAACCCTTGCCATCCTGCTTATTGCGGGCTTTGC
>CBFGNE010000303.1:0-5360 GCA_965649995.1 uncultured Mucilaginibacter sp. | reverse complement strand
AAACGCGAAATTATTAGCTCAAGGGTAGTGCCAACTGCTTTGTTAGGCAGGGCGATAAATAAATTAACCCAACCGCCAAAATTGTGGATAAACCTTGCATCTGCTACTATTTACCGCCATGCCGAAGACCACGCGCAGGATGAGGCCACTGGCGAAATTGGCTATGGTTTTTCTATAGATGTATGCAACCAGTGGGAGAAAAGCTTTTTTGATGCTGATACACCAAATACCCGAAAAATAGCCCTGCGCCATGGTATTGCCCTGGGCCGCAGCGACAGCGTTTTCCCGAGGTTGCTGAATTTGGTTAAACTCGGCATGGGGGGCAAGCAAGGTGACGGCGAACAATATGTTGCATGGATACACGAGCACGACACCGCCCGTATCACCGAGTTTTTGATGGAGCATACCGAACTGGACGGCGTTATCAACGCAGCTGCCCCCGAGGCCGCAAAGAATAAAGACTTGATGCGCATCATCCGTAAAGCTTACGGTATGCCATTTGGTTTGCCTGCACCGCAATGGCTGCTGGAGATAGGGGTACGGATCATCGGCAGTGAAACAGAACTGATATTAAAAAGCCGCTGGGTAGCCCCCAAACGATTGTTGGATGCAGGGTTTGTATTTCAATTTGAAAAGGCGGAACACGCCGTACACGATATTTTAAGCTTGAGGATGTAAGCCATGGCTATTATAAAATTAACAACCAAAATAAAGGCACCGGTGGAGGTGTGTTTCGACCTTTCCCGCAGTATCGACCTGCACGTAAACTCTATGGAGCACACCAAAGAGAAAGCCATCGCCGGCAAAACTTCCGGCCTCATTGGGCTGAACGACTGGGTAACCTGGCAGGCCAACCATCTCGGGCTGAAATTTAACATGACTATCCGCATCGGCGAATTTGCCGAAAACGATTACTTTATTGATGAAATAGTAAAAGGGCCTTTTAAAATGTTGCGCCACCTGCACCAGTTCAGGAAAGAAGGAAAGTACACACTGATGAATGATGAGTTTATTTTTAAATCGCCGTTTGGCTACCTGGGCAAACTGGTAGATAAATGGTTTTTAGAAAAGTATATGACAAGCTTATTGCTCAAGCGTAATGAAGTGATAAAGCAGGCAGCGGAACGGCAGGCGGAAATGTTGGATAAGATAAGGGCAGCAGTATAAGGGTGATTGTAGCTGACTTTTACTAAATAGTTACTACCGGCTTTATAAAAAACCGTTCCTCGTTGTGTAACTCTAAAACGCTCAGCTCATCGCCTACATTTAATACCCCTTCGCCATTATGCACCAAATTTTGCCCGAAATATATCTTGTTGTTTTTTAACCGGTATTTAGCAAGCGTTTTTAGCGGCTCTTTGCCCTTTTTTGCGCTTTGCTGGTCAACGGTGGTCATTACGCAACGGGCACAAAGTTTTACGCCGTACATATCAATGCCATTAATGGCAACGTGCTTCATCAGGTCTTCGCTGTAAGCTTCGCCACCCGTGAACACTATATTGGGGCGGAAACGGTTCATAGGCAACGCTTCGGGCATGCGGTTGTTTAAGTCATCCAGCGAGGCTTGCCCGATGATAAGCATAGGGTAAGCATCCGAAAAGGAAGTAATGCTGCCTTCGTTGGTGTACTTCAAATCTGTTTGGCGGAGGCTGTTCTCAGGCATATAAACCAGGCGAGCCGGTATCCCTATTTTTTGGCTGAACCAGGCATCAATATCCGGGCTTACTAATTGCGCGATGCAAGTATCATCCCAAATGGTAACATCCAGCAATTCTTCGCTTTGCGGTAAAAAGGGAAGGGTGATTGAAGTACCGTCAGGCGTGTAAGTAACAAGAACCCCATCCTCGGATAAGGCTGTTTTTAACAATGCCATTTGACTGTTCTCCCGCTGTGACAGGAAACGGTTATTGGCATCTATCAGCATCCAACGGCGGTCGTGCTGTAGCCCGCGGTCGGTAAGTTGGGCATTAGTAAGCGAAATTCCGCCTAACGATTTTATGGGGTATATGTATAGCGCGCTCACCTGTAACATGAAACAAAAATAAGGCTTTGTTAAAAGGATTACGATTGCCATAAGGTAATTATTGTGTTAGTAGTGAATAGTGAAAACAATCCTGCGATAGGGATAGAAGCGAAAACCCCGCAATGAAGTGCTGCTTCTATCAGCAGCACGGAATGAGGAGTTGCAGCGCATAGCCCGGGCCGCAGGCATCGCCATAATATTGTCTGAACTCGAATGAACGGATTAAAAGAATTTTCAGGATTTTAAAACAACGCCTCCCGATTTGTATTGCCCTTCCAACCTTAGGCAATCGTTTGCATATGCAATTATTATTCAATAAAATTGTTTATCAATTATAAAGCCGGCCAACCGCCGGGCAAAACCATAAACTATGCTAATAACTGCGCCCAATATTAATGGAAAGGCTACGGCCAATAATACTTATGATGCTATTGTTGTAGGATCGGGCATCAGCGGCGGTTGGGCTGCCAAAGAACTTACCGAGCGGGGCTTAAAAACTATTATGCTGGAACGCGGGCCTAATTTTGAACACATAAAAGATTATAAAACAGCTAATAACAATCCATGGGATTTTGAGCACCGTGGCAACGTAACCCAGGCACAACGCAAGCATCGGCCGGTAATTTCGCGTAACTGGGGTGCGCAGGAGGCGGTGATGGATTATTGGGTAGATGAACAGGAAGCGCCTTTTACCGAGATAAAACCTTTTAACTGGTGGCGATCGTACCAGTTGGGCGGTCGCTCTATACTATGGGGCAGGCAGAGCTACCGCTGGAGTGATATCGACTTCGAGGCCAACGCCAAAGATGGCTGGGCTATCGACTGGCCCATCCGCTATAAGGACCTTGCGCCCTGGTACACCCACGCAGAAAAATTTGCCGGCATCAGCGGTTCGATGGAGGGCCTGCCTCAGTTACCCGACGGCCATTTCCTGCCGCCGATGGATCTGAACTGGGTGGAACGCGATGTGGCGGCAAGCATCAAAAAGAATTTCGGCAGGGACATGATCATCGGCAGGGTAGCTAATTTAACTGCTGCAATACCGGGGCGTACAAAATGCCAGTTCCGCAACCGCTGCTGGGAGGGTTGCCCTTTCGGCGGGTACTTCAGCACGCAATCGTCTACCTTACCGGCCGCCTTGGCAACGGGTAAGTTAACCGTCCGCCCGCAATCTATTGTTACTAAAGTATTATACGACAAGGACACCAAACGCGCCACAGGCGTAGAGGTATTGGATGCCGAAACCAACAAAACCTACGAGTTTTACGCCAAAGTGGTGTTTGTAAATGCCTCGGCCTTAAATAGCGCATGGGTATTGATGAATTCTGCAACCGATATTTGGCCTGACGGGCTGGGCAGCAGCAGCGGTGAACTGGGGCATAATATTATGGACCATCATTACAACCTTGGGGCAAGCGGCATTATGGAGGGCTACGAAGATAAATACTACTACGGCCGGCGGGCAAACGGTATTTATTTAGCCCGTTTTGCCAACCTGTTTGGCGATAAACGCGATTACCTGCGTGGTTTTGGCTACCAAGGCGGTGCGAGCCGCCTGGGCTGGAGCCGCGAAATTGCCGAAATGAATATCGGCGCTAAATACAAAGAGGCCTTAACCGAGCCCGGGCAATGGCAAATGGGGATTGGCGGCTTTGGCGAACTATTGCCTTACCACGGAAACAAGATTACGCTCGACAAGAATAAAAAAGACAAATGGGGGCTGCCTGTTTTGGCTATGGATGCCGAAATAAAGGAGAACGAAAAGAAAATGCGTGTGGACATTGTGAAAGAGGCAAAAGCCATGCTGGAAATGGCGGGCGTAAAAAACATAGAAACGCATGATAAAGGGCATAACGTTGGCGACGGCATCCACGAAATGGGCACCGCACGCATGGGCCACGACCCTAAAACATCGGTGCTAAACAAGCACAACCAGGTTTGGGATGCGCCGAATGTATTTGTTACCGATGGGGCTTGTATGGTATCCTCCGCCTGCCAAAACCCATCCTTAACCTATATGGCCTTAACTGCCCGTGCCGCAAATTTTGCTGCGGATGAATTGAAGAAGGGGAATATTTAGGGTGAGTAGTTAGGTTGGGCAATCAACTGGGTGTTATCAGTGTAATCAGCCAATAATTCGGTGTAATAAAAAATAATTATTTACAATATAAAGCCAACTTTTCACCCGCATCTTTCGAGCCTAAGCTTATGGCCTTATTGATATCGGCGCAACCCGAAGTTTTTTCGCCACGTTGTGCTTTTATTATACCGCGGTTTAGGTAGGCTGCAGCATTTTTCGGGTCTATCAGTATTACCGTGTTAAGGTCGGCTAAAGCGGGTGCCCACTTTTTCAAATTCACATGGGCCGTTGCGCGTGCCAGTAGTATTTCGGCGCTTTTAGGTTCCAGTTTTAGGGCGGTTGCAAAATCCTTTTTCATGGCAAGGGTATCGCCGGTAAAACTTTCGGCAACGGCGCGGCCGGTGTATGCTTTTACGTTATTTTGGTTGAGCAGTAATACGTTAATATAATCGTACACGGCGCCCAAATATTCCTGTTTAATTAGCTTTAAGTCGGCGCGGGCCAGGTAGCCTTCATCATTGGTTTCGTTCAGCGCTATGCCCTTATTGATATCTGTTAAAGCATCATCGTACTTTTTTAGGGCTACTAAACTATTGCCACGGTTTATGAAGGCATCTGCTGAAGATGGCGCTAATTTTATTGCCGTGTTGTGATCTGCCATCGCACCGTCCATATCATTCAGTTTGCTTTTGGCAACACCGCGGTAGCTGTAAAAATTTACGTTTTTTGGGTTTACCGCAATGGCATCATCAAAGAGTTTTAATGCCTGCATATAACGGCCCGAAGCGATCAAAGCCTTACCGTAATCAATGTACAGGTCGTTGTTTTGCGGGGTTGATTCTATTGCCATTTTATAATCAGCAAGGCTGCCTTCTACGTCGCCGCTTTTCATTTTAACCCTTGCACGGTGTAACAACGCATACGCGTTATGCGGATCGAGCAATAAAGACTTGCTGTAAAGCGCCAATGCTGCGGGGTAATCGTGTTGGGCGGCTTTGATATCGCCGCTGCCAACGTAAGCATAAGTAGCTTTTGGCTCTATTTTAATGGTCGTAGCGAAATCTGCAAGCGAGCCCACCGTATCGTTCATCTCAATCTTCGCCTTCGCCCGCGACATATACCCGTAAGCATTTTTGGGATTTATACTGATAGCGGTATCCGCATCGGCAATTGCGGCAGCAAAATTTTTCATATTAACCTTTACATCCGCGCGGTTTTGGTAAGCCTCGTCATATTTTGGGTTGAGGCGGATGGCTG
>CBFGNE010000302.1:0-5386 GCA_965649995.1 uncultured Mucilaginibacter sp. | reverse complement strand
AAAAGCACGTGTTCGTGATCTCGATACCCGATTGGGGCGTAACGCCGTTTGCAGGTAGTTACGATAAAACGGTTATAGCTGATGATATTGACAAGTTTAACGCCATCAATAAACAGGAAACCGAAAAGGCAGGCCTCGCCTATGTAGATATTACCCCGGTTTCCCGGCGAGCAGCTACTGATGCTAGTTTAATTGCAAAAGATGGCCTGCACCCGTCGGCGGCCATGTACACTTTATGGGTACAGGCGCTGGCACCGGTAGTGCTTGATAGCTTAAAATAATATCAGATGCCCTTGCAGCAATTGCAGTTACCACGGTACTGTTTATTGGCCGCGCGCCTATCGGTTACCACAGGTTAAAAGGGAGTTTTGAATTTTTGAAAATATTCCTAAAAGAGGGTAACCCACAGGAATGTTTTTTCGTATAATACCCTGTATTTAAACTATTAAGTAATGACAACCTGGGTAATTATAGGAATAATTTTGCTCTCCCTCGCGGGCCTTTTGATATTGGGCATCATCTTTTTTAGTTTTCTTAAATATTTAAAAAGAGAGTATTTCCCTAACTGGAAGTTCCCTGACTATATAAGTGTGGGGTATGCGGAATACCTTTACCATAAGTTTATAAAGCGCGATTTAAAACAATAAGTGCTGTTGCCGCGTACAAAAACTGTAATTTAAATAATGAACCGCAGGGTATCAATTCAAATAATCCTCTGCATTATATGGGCTTTTAAATGCAGGAATGGAACTATTGCACACTACGCAGAAAGGAGTTAAAGCACCACACTGCAAAGCTGTATCGGCGACGTTCACAATTGTTAGTTAAATGTGTAGAATATTACCTTGCCTCCCCCGGCAATTTGTGATAATTTAGGGGCCTCATTGCCAGCCCATGATATTGTCAGACAAACGCATCCTCGAAGAAATTGAAAAAGGTACCATCATTATAGAACCCTTTGATCGCGATTGCCTGGGCACCAACTCTTACGATGTACACCTGAGCAAACACCTGGCTACCTACAAGGACCGTGTTTTAGACGCTAAGCTGCATAACGAGATCATACCGTTTGAGATACCTAAAGATGGCTTTGTACTACAGCCAAATACCCTGTACCTTGGCGTTACCGTAGAGTATACCGAAACCCACCAGCATGTGCCGTTCCTGGAGGGGAAATCGAGCACCGGCCGTTTAGGTATTGATATACATGCCACCGCCGGTAAGGGCGATGTTGGCTTCTGCAACACCTGGACGCTGGAAATATCCTGCGCGCAGCCCGTAAAAATTTACGCCGGCATGCCTATTGGCCAGCTGATATATTTTGTGGTAGAGGGCGAAATAGAAACCCTTTACAATACCAAAAGCAACGCTAAATACAATAAGCCCACCACACGGCCCGTAGAGAGCATGATGTGGAAAAACAAGTTTTAACGTATATTGGTAGCATGTGTAAGTATTGCAGTTAATTAACGTTGTAATACAGTACGGTTTACCTATATCAGTTATGGCAATAAAACGGTTTTTCCCGGCTTTAATAATAGCAGCTTGTATTGCAAGCCTTTTTGGTTTTGTAGCTTTTGACGATCCGATAGATAAGATACAGCGGCAATTGGCTAAATGGGCCGACAACAACCCGGTAGAAAAAGTGTACCTGCACTTAGATAAGCCTTATTATGCCGCCGGAGACGATATTTGGTTTAAAGCCTATGTTACCAGTGGCACCTACCATCAGTTATCAGCCTTAAGCGGCATATTGAATGTAGAACTGATTGATGCCCATGGCCTGGTAACACAAGCCATTAAATTACAGCTAAACAAAGGCACGGCAGCCGGCGATTTTGCGCTGCCGGATACCCTTCAGGCAGGCAATTACAGGTTGCGCGCTTATACCAATTACATGCGCAATGCAGGCAGCGAGTATTTTTTTGATGAGGCCGTCAGCATTATCAACGGTATAAGCCCTGCGGGGTTTAAAACCACAGGTAGTGGCACGCAGAAGAACGTTACCTTGGTCAGCCCGGCAAATAACAGTGCCGCATTACAGTTTTTTCCGGAGGGCGGCTCGTTTGTCGTGGGCGTTCAATCCACAATTGCGTTTAAAGCGATTGGGGCAAACGGCTTGGGAAAGGATGTTAGCGGAGTAGTTAGCAATAACCAGGGGCAGCAAATAGCATCGTTTAAAAGCACCCATTTAGGTATGGGCGCATTTAGTTTTGTACCCATGCCTGGCAACAGTTATACTGCTAAAGTAACTTATGCCAATGGCAAGCAAAGCGTAATCAGTCTTCCGCAAGCTTCGGCAACGGGCTATGCACTAAATATTGTTGAGGCCGACGTGCAGAATTTACGTGTGAAAATAACAACAGCCAGTGCTACCCTACAGCAAGACTCGAGCCGGCTGGTTAACCTGGTGGCACAAAGCGCGGGTGAGGTGTATTATGCAGCCAAAAGCAAACCGGGCAGCCGCGAGTTTACGGCCCTTATACCTAAAAGTAAATTCCCGGCGGGGATAGTGCAGTTCACCCTGTTCTCAGATTCGGGCGAGCCATTGAACGAACGCCTTGTTTTTATCCAGCATCCGGACCAGTTGAAACTAAATATTACTGCTGATAAGGCCGTTGCTTCGCCACAGCAAAAAATGAAGCTGCATTTAAGCGCGCTTAACGGCGGTAAACCCGCCGCCGGCAGTTTCTCGGTGGCGGTAATAGACGAGAGCAAAATACCCGTGGACGAAGACATCGAAAACAATATTTTTGCCAGTTTGCTGCTCACATCAGACTTGCGCGGTTATATTGAAAAGCCTGCTTATTATTTTAATAATACAAACGATAAAACCCGTGCCGATTTGGACATACTGATGCTTACGCAAGGCTACCGCCGTTTTGAATGGAAAGAGATCATGCAGGATAAGTTTACCCCGGTAGTTTTTCAGCCCGAAAAAGCTTTGCAAGTATCGGGCACCATTACTACGCCCGGCGGAAAGCCCGTGGCAAATGCAAAAGTGCAATTGATAGATATTGATGATGCCGCTTACCAAATTGATACGCTGACAGATGCAAAGGGGCGTTTTGCATTTACCAGGCTTGCCTTTGAGGATAGCATCCGTCTGATTATACAAGCCCGCACGGTAAAAAATAAAAGAGACGTGGTTATCCGGTTAGATTCTATTGCGCCTCCCGTTTCCGGCGACTATAAAAATGCCTCTGCCATGCAGGTAAGCATCAGCGATAGCCTTTCGGTTTATGCAAAAAGCAGCAAACAGCTTTACGATATGCAGCGGCGTTACGGGGTAGGCAACCACGTCATCTCGCTACGGGAGGTGGTTATCCGCGAAAAGAAAGTAGCGCTTAAGCATTCGGCTAATTTAAACGGGGCCGGCAATGCAGACCAGGTACTGCTGGCCAAAGATTTGCGTAATTATGGATGCGTTAATATAACCGATTGCCTGCAGGGCCGTTTGCTGGGCGTAATATTCAATAACGGCATTCCGTATTCCACACGCGGCAACCAACCGATGCAGGTGATAATCGACGGGATGTATGTTGAAGGCAACTTTTTGAATAACATTAATTATAATGATGTAGCCGCTATAGAGGTATTGCGCAATATTTCGTCTACTGGGATTTATGGCAGCAGAGGAAGTAATGGATTAATTATAGTAACTACCAAACATGGCGACGATAACGATAATACGTATAATGCCCCGGTAGCCGGGCGCGGCATAAAGCCCTATTACCCTAAAGGGTACTTTAAGGCACGTACGTTTTACTCGCCGCAGTACGATCAGCCCAAGGTAAATAAACAACTGGCCGATCTCCGCAGCACCATTTACTGGAACCCCAACGTACAAACCAATGCTGATGGCAATGCTTTTTTTGAATATTTTAATGCAGGCAGCAAAGGCAGTTACCGGGTTTTGGTAGAGGGTATTGATGATGATGGCAATCTTGGGCGGCAGGTTTACCGCTACAAAGTGGAATAGTTAAGCTGAGCCCGGTCAATTCTTTATCCCGAACACATCTTAAAAACGTGCTATTTGTGAGGTATATTAGTTAACCTTTAGTATATTGCTATGCTAAACCTTAATTATGAAAACATTACGTTGCCTGTTGTTTTTGTGCGGTGTGCTGATAGCCGGGCTAACTTATGCCCAAACAGATAGTGCCTTTATTAGCCATCTAGCCACTGCATTGGCCAAGCAACCCCCAGCCGAAAAAGTTTACCTGCACCTGGATAAACAATCCTACAATTTTGCCGATACGGTTTGGTATAAAGCTTACGTGGTAATTGGCCAGCACCATCAGCTTTCGGCTTTAAGCGGCGTTTTGTATGTAGAACTTGTTAGCCCCAACGATACCCTGGTTAGCCGCCAAACCTTAAAACTTACGGCAGGGGTAGCCGTTGGCGATATACCATTAGCGGCAACCCTGGCGCAGGGCACGTACCGCATACGCGCCTACACCAGGTGGATGCGCAACGCAGGGGCAGAATATTTTTATAACCAAACGGTACGGGTAGGCGGCATTGTAACTGTTACAAAACCAGAACAGGCAGCCGCGCAGAAACCCGACATCCAGTTTTTCCCCGAAGGCGGCGAATTGGTAAGTGGCCTGCGCTCGCGGGTGGCTGTAAAAGCTATCAACGGCAAAGGGATGGGCGAGGATATAAAAGGCCTAATTGAGGACAGCGCAGGTAATGTGGTAGCCGATTTTGCCACCCAGCACCTCGGCATGGGAACGTTTGCTATCGTCCCGCAAAGCGGGAAAACTTATAGAGCTAAAATAAGTGGCCCGGGCGAGGCAGTTTACATGGTGGATTTGCCCGTAGCCAAAGAAGCGGGTTATACCCTGGCCGTTAACAACAGCAAGGCTGATAGCATTTTTATAAAAGTAGCTGTAAACGAAAAGCTGCTGAAAGAGAAGCAAGGCAGTACTTTTTATTTGCTTGGGCAATCAGCAGGCAAAATATATTATACAGCGGAGAGCACACTTGCGCAACCGGTTTATATGGCGGGGATAGCGAAAAGCCGTTTCCCATCAGGCATAGTGCAATTTACCCTGTTTGATGAGCACAGCCGGCCGGTAGCCGAGCGCATTGCCTTTATACAAGGCAAGGATAGCTTATGGCTGCAATTAACCACCGGTACCAAAGCATTCCTGCCAAGGCAACCGATAAAATTCAACCTCAATACAAGTGGCGAAGGGCAACGTGCAAGCGGCACTTTTTCGGTAGCGGTTATTAACGAAACTGCTACAGGAGTAGATGAAGCATCAGAAAGCACCATCTTAAACAATTTGCTTTTAACTTCGGATTTAAAAGGCAGCATCGAACAACCTAATTATTATTTCGGCAATAGCCCCAAGGCAAAGGCCGATTTGGATGTGCT
>CBFGNE010000301.1:0-5398 GCA_965649995.1 uncultured Mucilaginibacter sp. | reverse complement strand
AAACATCGGGCATATGCATCAAATGTTTTCCACAGTTATTTGGCGCACACCTTCTTCCGAAACGGTGATGCGAATGCCGGTATACAGGTCGGGTATCAACCCAGCAATTCTTTCGGGCCATTCTATAAAGCAATAATTATCCGAAAAGAAATACTCTTCGTATCCCATATCCAGTGCCTCGCCCTGTTCCTTTAGCCTGTAAAAATCAAAGTGATAAACGGGGCCATCAGTACCTGCATACTCGTTTACAATGGAGAAAGTGGGGCTGGTAACTTCGTCGGCGACGCCAAGCGCGGCGCAAAGCGATTTAATGAGCGTGGTTTTGCCTGCGCCCATATCACCGTAAAATAGAAATATTTTATTGCTACCGGCGTAATCTAAAATGGCCCGGGCTGCGCCGCCCAGTTCTTCGAGGGTGGTGATGTTAATATCCATTACTTTCTCTTTAAAACATCATCGAGGCGCGAAGCAATCTCACGATATGCATGTTCGATATGCACGCTTAAAGATTGCTTCGTTCCTCGCAATGACGTGTGGGGAATGTCGTTATTTATTTTGGACCGTAAGTTACAATTGGGATGATCATTTCTTCTAAGGAGATGCCACCATGTTGGAAGGTCTCATTATAAAAATTCACAAAATGGTTGTAATTATTGGGGTACACAAAATAGCTATCGCCTTTGGCAAATACAAAGCTGCTGCTTACATGCAGCTTTGGCAGCATGGCATCGTGCGGGTTACGTATGTGGAATACTTCTTTTGCATTATAATTCAGGTTTTTGCCTTGTTTATAACGCAGATTGGTATTGGTATTACGGTCACCGATGATCTTGCTCGGGTTTTTTACTTTGATGGTACCGTGGTCCGTTGTGATGATCACCCTTACTTGTTTGGATGCTAAAAACTTCAACAAATCGAATAAAGGCGAATGCTCAAACCAGGATAGGGTTAACGAACGGTAGGCCGCATCATCGCTAGCCAGTTCGCGTATCATCTGCATGTCGGTACGGGCGTGGCTAAGCATATCCACAAAGTTATAAACTACTACATTCAGGTCGTTCTGCATCAGGTTGCTTACTGATTCGTTCAGCGCGCGGCCTTCATCAATGTTTAATATTTTGTGGTAAGAATGCTTAATATCGCGGCGGAGCGTGCGTTTTAACTGGTCGGCAATAAATTCCGCCTCATAAAGGTTTTTGCCGCCTTCATCTTCATCATTTTGCCACATCTGCGGGTATCTTTTTTCCATATCCAAAGGCATCAGCCCCGAAAAGATTGCATTACGTGCGTATTGTGTTGCCGTTGGCAGGATACTGAAATAAGTATCTTCTTCCTCTAACCGGAAATATTCGGATATAATAGGGTTGATGATCTTAAACTGGTCGTAGCGCAGGTTATCTATCAAAATAAAGAAAACCGGCCCGTTGCCATCCAGCTTAGGGAACACCTTCTTTTTAAATAATTGAGGCGATGAGGTTGGCGCCGTGTCCGGATTTTTCACCCAGTCGAGGTAGTTGCGCTCTACAAACTTGCAAAACTGTACGTTCGCCTCTGCCTTTTGCAAGGTAAGTATCTCGTGCATGCCGGCATCTTCAAGCGTTTCCAGCTCCAGTTCCCAATAAATAAGCTTTTTGTAAACGTCCACCCATTCCTGAAAGCTGAGGTTATCGTTCAGTGTCATCCCCAGCGTGCGGAAGTCCATCTGATAGGCCATTGTGGTTTTCTCGGTTACCAGCCGCTTGTTCTCGGTGAGCTTTTTAATGGTAAGTTGTATCTGCTTGGGGTGTACCGGTTTTATCAGGTAGTCGTCTATTTTAGAACCAATAGCATCTTCCATCAGATATTCCTCCTCGTTTTTGGTGATCAGAACGATGGGCACATCGCTACGGATGTTCTTTATTTGCTGTAAAGTTTCCAGCCCGGTTAAGCCCGGCATATTTTCATCAAGGAAAACAAGGTCGAAATATTGTTTTTTGAATTCGTCTAAGGCATCGTGCCCATTGGTTACGGTAGTAACTTTGTAGCCTTTTTCCGTTAAAAACATTATGTGCGGTTTCAACAAGTCAATCTCGTCGTCGGCCCATAATATGGAGGTATCTTGCATAATAAATATATTTTTACCCTGTTATAACCCCGGGGCGCGGTATTTTGTTGTAAAATTATACAAGGTTTAACATATATTAACAATAGCATGGTGCTTGTTTTGTCATAATTCAACACTTTTGCATTCTATATAGTTACCTTGAATAAAAAGAAGATCATCAACGACCCGGTTTACGGGTTTATCAGTATACCCTCCGAACTGGTGTTCGACCTTATCGAGCATCCTTACTTCCAGCGGCTAAGGTATATCAAACAATTGGGAATGACTCATTTGGTTTATCCCGGCGCTTTGCATACCCGTTTCCATCATGCCATCGGCGCCATGCACTTAATGGGTACCGCAATAGAAACCCTTTGCAATAAAGGGTGTACCATCACAACCGAAGAAAAAGAAGGGCTGCTTATTGCCATCTTATTGCACGATATTGGGCACGGGCCGTTCTCCCACGCGTTGGAACAGACCATCATCGAAGGTATCGACCATGAAGATATTTCCATTTTGTTAATGGATAAACTGAACGAACAGTTTAACGGGCAGCTTTCCTTAGCTATCGAAATTTTTAAAGGCATCTATCCAAAAAAATTCTTGCATCAATTGGTTTCCAGCCAACTGGATATGGACAGGATGGATTACCTTAACCGGGACAGTTTTTTTACAGGCGTATCCGAAGGCGTCATCAGTTCCGACCGGATCATTAAGATGCTACACGTAAAGGATGACAGCATTACAGTGGAGGAAAAAGGGATTTATTCGATAGAAAAATTCCTGATTGCCCGCAGGCTGATGTACTGGCAGGTGTATTTGCATAAAACCGTAATAGCGGGCGAGCAACTGCTCTGCAAAATATTTAACCGCAGCCGCGAACTGGCTTTAGCCGGGCATAAATTCAATATCACCCCGGCCCTGAATCATTTTTTGGAAAAGGTGATTTCGAAGGAGGATTTTAAAGCCCAAAACCACCATCTGGAGATCTTTGCTAAACTGGATGATACCGACGTGATGGCTGCAGTAAAAGTTTGGGCTGATAGCAGCGACTTTGTATTATCTACACTTTGCAGCAACCTGATAGAGCGTAAATTATTCCATGTTGATATTACTGCAGAGCGGCCCGACGAAAGTTTTATAGCCAAACTGAGGCTAGAAGCAGCCAGAATGTATAATTTTAGTGAGCACGAGGCATCGTATTTTGTATTTACCGACGCCATACGTAATAACGCTTACAACAAGGGTGATGGCAACATTCATATACTGATGAAAAATGGCGACATCAGGGACATTGCACTGGCGAGCGATAACAGTAACCTGGAAGCATTAACAAAAACCGTAAAAAAATATATACTTTGCTACAGCAAAGGGCTGGTGTAGTTGGCCAATGTTAATAGGGTATAAACAAAACATAAAATAAACTTAAATTTGCAGGATGCAATTTACCGCTAAGGACATAGCCTTTATGCTAAACGGAACTGTTGAAGGCGACCCGCTTGCGGCCGTTAGCCAGCTTTCTAAAATAGAGGAAGCACAGCAAGGTTCGTTATCGTTTTTGGCCAACCCAAAATATGAGCAGTATTTGTATACCACCAACGCAACCATCGTTATTATTAACAACAGCCAGCAGTTAACGGCTCCGGTAAAGGCATCGCTGATACGGGTTGAGAATGCTTATAGCGCATTTACCCTTTTGCTTGAGCAATACAATACGCTTAAATTAAATAAGAAGGGCATCGAACAGCCGTCGTTCATCCACCCATCTGCAAAAATTGGCGAGGATGCTTACGTGGGTGCTTTCGCCTACATCAGCCCGAATGTAAAATTAGGAAATAACTGTAAAGTATACCCAAATTGCTACATTGCAGATAATGTAACCCTTGGCGATAACGTTACTTTGTTTCCAGGTGTTACAGTTTATTTTGATTGTATTATAGGCAATAATGTCATCATCCATTCCGGTTCGGTAATCGGCAGTGATGGTTTCGGCTTTGCACCAAAACCCGATGGCACTTACAATAAGATACCGCAAATAGGAAATGTTATTGTTGAAGATGATGTGGAGATTGGCTCTAATACTACCATAGATAGGGCCACCATGGGCTCTACTGTTATACATAAAGGCACCAAACTGGACAACCTGGTACAGATAGCCCACAATGTAGAAATAGGGGAAAACACCGTTATAGCCGCTCAAACCGGCATTGCCGGCAGTACTAAGCTGGAGGCCAATGTTATGCTTGGCGGGCAGGTAGGTATTGTAGGGCATATTAGTATAGCAAAAGGCACCCAGGTGCAGGCACAATCGGGCGTAAGCCGGCCGATAAAACAAGAAGGCCAAAAATGGGCGGGCTCGCCGGCCTTATTATACGGCAACAACATGCGGTCGAACGTCGTAGTGAGCCGCTTGCCCGAATTAGAAAAAAGAGTTTTAGAATTAGAAAAGATAATTGCTGAATTAAGGAAAGACGTGCATTAATTCAAATGTTCATTGGTTCATTAGTCTCCTGCCTGGGCGATGATATGCTACCAATGAACTAATGAACGGGTGAACCAATGAACCACAAAGATGAATGTAAAACAAAGAACTATTAAAGAGCCCGTTTCGGTTTCGGGCACGGGCCTGCACACCGGCGAGTTTGTTACCCTTACCTTTAATCCGGCGCCCGAAAAGCACGGCTATAAATTCCGCAGGGTAGACCTGCCAGGGCAGCCTATTATTGAGGCGGATTGCGATAATGTTACCGATACTTCGCGGGGTACTACGCTTACCCAAAATGGGGCCAGCGTTAGTACGGTGGAGCACGTGCTTGCAGCAATGGTTGGTTTGGAGATAGATAATGTGCTAATAGATGTTAGCGGCCCAGAGATGCCCATAATGGACGGCAGTTCGATACAGTTTCTTGATGCTATTGAAGCTGTCGGCTTTACCGAACAGGAGGCCGACCGCGAATATTACCACATCCCCTACAACATCCACTACACCGAACCAGATCGTAAAGTAGAGATGGTTGCCATGCCTTTGGATACCGATTATAGGTTTACTTGTATGGTTGATTATAACTCACAGGTATTGGGTAGCCAGCACGCTACAATTTCCACAATTGCCGAGTTTAAAAAAGAGATTGCATCCAGCCGCACGTTTTGCTTTTTGCACGAACTGGAAGCTCTGTTGGCCCACGACCTGATAAAGGGGGGAGACCTTAACAACGCCATTGTAGTAGTTGATAAGGATGTGGACGAAGAAGAGCTTGCCCACCTGGCCAAACTGTTTAAACGCAAAGATATCAGCGTTGCCCCAAAAGGGAT
>CBFGNE010000300.1:0-5404 GCA_965649995.1 uncultured Mucilaginibacter sp. | reverse complement strand
CGGCAGTTGGGGTAAAATTATCCGTTATTTCCGTTTCCTCATAATATCCGTTCCCGAGCTTATCGAACAAGATATCTCGTCGCTGCGCTTCCACCGATATGACTTGGGCGGGAAGTTTATGGCATGTGCAGCAGAACCGTTCGGCAATAAACCCGCTTTCTGTACAAGCCGCTTCTATCAGCGGCTTGTACAGAAAGCGGGACCAACCCCAACCGAAGTATCACAACAGTACCTTTTCTGAATAGAAGCAAGGATTAAGAGTGGAGAACCAAGTGTTAAGAATTAAGAGTCAAGAACCAAGAATCAAGAACGAAGAATTAAGAGCCAGGAACCAGAAAAGAACTGCATCGTGTTTGCCTGTCCGTCCTGCATGCTACGCTGCTGGCAGAAACCGTCCGACAGGATCATCGGCCATTTTTTTTGATATTTCAGGCGCGGCAATGCTAAAAATGTTAGCTTTTCATTTACCTTTGAAAAAAAGCTTTGAATGATTCAGCAGCTCAAGTCGAAAATATTCCTGCGGGATGAGGCAAAAGCCTGGCTTAACCGGCATAACGGTGCCAGTGAGGTAATTAGGGTAGTGCCGTCTTATGCACCTGTTGGGCACCAGTGTTACGAACTATATGCCGCTTATGATGAAACCGGCGAAAACCTGGGCAGGGTTTTATTTGATGCGGATGGTTATTGGATTTACGATGGAAACGACCTGAATGTTATTGAGCAGGAACAGGTAGCGAAATTCATTATCAACTATGTGGAGGTGTTATGAAAAAGAATATCAATTACCGATTGACCGAAACAGAAAAGCAACCGCTGAAAGCCCAAAAGATCAGCCAAAAGATGTTACAGGATCATGCTCCGGATGAAGTTGCTGTGCTACTGAACGCATCGCCGCATCGCGCTAAAGAATTACAAGCGCTTGCAGCGTTTCAAAGCATCCCCTCGTTGGGCATCAACTTCGCAGAAGAACTTATCGGCCAGGGGTATTATTCCTTAGCCCAGCTTAAAGGGAAAGACGCGGTAGAACTATTTGATGCCTTTGAAAAATTTTGTGGTACCTGGGCCGACCCATGTGTGGAAGATTCCTACAGGCTGCTGGCCCATTACATCGAAAACCGGGACGATAGCAAGCGCTGGTGGCATTTTACAGCAGAACGTAAGGCTTACCGCGAACAGCATGGCTTCCCTGCCAACCGGCCGCAAACGCCCTGGTACGAAGATGAAAAATATCCCAAAATGAATGCCTATAAAAGGGATTAGGCAATCAAACAGATCAATTAGCGGCGGACTTTAATAAAACTTGACCTATCGAACGAGCGATAGCGGGGAGATATCTTGTTGTTGATGCAAGGCTCGCCGCTATGCATGCCCGCTTTGCAGAGCTAACAAGACCCTTCGCTATCGCTCAGGATGACAAAAGGAAAATCGTGTTGTTGACGTAGCCCTTCCCCTATTTGATCAGCGGGTAAAACATGGTTGGCTGCTTTACCTTTACCCATGGCAGATCTTTTAAGTTGATCACCTGCGGGTTTTGGTAAGCTTCGAAGCCTTTGCCGGATGGGTCGTGCCAGTACATAAACCAAGCCCAGCGGGGTTGTTGTTTTAGTATGTCGGCAGAGGGCAGCTCACCAACTTCGCCGAGGGCAATGGGTTTGTTGCCGGCAAGGGCGGTTATCTGCTTGTAGTTCTCCTGATCGAAACCCTGGGTGTACACGTCGGTAGTGATGATGTCAACCACATCCGCGCCGGGGTAGTACTCGTCCAGCCTGTCAACACCGGGTTTAAACTCGTTGGTATTAAATACCCATATAAGGTTCTTCAACCCGTGGAAATTTACCAGGCGATCGTACATCATGCGGTACAGCTTGGTGTAGCCATCCTTGCCTTTCTTTTGGCCCCACCAAAACCAGCCGCCGTTCATTTCGTGGTAGGGGCGCCAAATTACGGGCACTTTGGCATATTGCAGCTGTTTTAAAAACCAGGCAATTACATCCACCTGCGATTTCCACCGCTCGTTTAGCCGGGTGCCGGGGGTAACCAGCTCTTTCCACTGGCTATCGCTAAGCTTCCCTTGTATCGACTCTTTAAAAGTAACCGGCTCGTCTTCGGTTGGCGGTACAGCGTGCCACATCAGGGTAATGATGAAGCCCTCGGCATTGCGTTTGATGGCCTCGTCAACAATGTTTTGGCGGTAGTTGATGCCGTCCCAGTCGCCGGGGTAGCTAAAGCCAAAATCCTGCCCAAAAACGGCGGGGTAGTTTTTGGTGATGCGGTACACGGTACTTAGCCGGGTAGAGCCCAGCAAGGGTACGCTGTGCTGGCCGCTTAGCGTTTGCTTCCCGCTGATGCTGTTGATATAGCTGTACAGGGCAACAGCCTCCGGGCTGGCATTAGGGGTTACCAGCGCAGGCGGCGCGGGTTGCTGTGCAAATAAGCGGCAGGCAATAAACATGGCCAGCAGCAGGGCCGTTACGGGTTTTAAAAAATTCATATTGGTTAAATTATTGGCGCGCCGGCAAGCCCGGCTTATACGACGTAAAAGTACAAGGGCTGCCCCTGCCGGCTAAACGTTTATGTAAACGATGATAGGAAATATGTTAAGGGGGAGGTTGAAGGGCGCAAGGAGTGCGTCTTTTTAAAAGGCATTGGGGTTGTTGGCCACAAGGCCAACAATGGCGGAAAAAAGGCAGATTTGTTGATTGCTAAAAACACCCCGGATATGACCGATTTTTCAAAGATTTTTGAAGATTTTCGCCGATTTCCGAAATCGCCAAAACAGCTGTACGAAACTGTACGAAGTTGTACGAAACTGTACGAAACTGTGCGAAACTGTACGAATCTCCCCAAAATTTGTACGAACTGTACGAAATTGTACAAACTGTACGAATCGTACAGTTAATCCTGAAACAGGTTGTTACTTCCCGTCTCAAATCTCATATCTCACATCTCAAATCTTCTCCCTCGGTGCTATCCAAAAGTTATTAAATCCCAGCCCAATTTGTATGTCGATCATTTCCTGCTGCAGCATTTCCAGCACGGCTAAAAAGTTGTAAACGAACTGCACTTTATTCTCGCTGTTGCTGGCAATATGCTTAAAATCAAGCTTTTTGTTTATCTGCAACAGGTTTTGGATAGCCAGCTTTTGCTTTTCGATAGTGTAAGGGTACTGCACCACGGTATGGGTAACGGTTTCAGTACGGGTTAAAAACTGCTTCATCACCCGGTTGTAAACCATCATTAGCTTGTACAGGTTTATTTCGGATAGTTCCTCGCCGGGCACTGCAACCTTCTCCACCTGCTCCAGGTCCAGTTTGATGTTGCCACGTTTTTCCTGCTTAAAACGCTCGTCCTCGTAGGGGCGTATCTCCTCGCAAAGCTCCTTAAACTTCTTGTATTCAATCAGTTTGCGTATCAACCCTTCCTTGGTATCCATCTCGTTCTCCTCCTCGCCGGTGTTGTAGCGGGGCAGCAGCATTTTGGCTTTTATACGCATGAGGGTGGCTGCCACAAAGATGAATTCGCTGGCCAGCTCCATGTTCAGCACCGTCATCTGGTGGATGTAGTGCAGGAAATCGTCGGTAATTTTGGCGATGGGGATATCGTGGATATCCAGTTCATCCCGCTCTATAAAAAACAACAGCAGGTCGAACGGGCCTTCAAACTGGGGCAGCTTTATTGCGAAATCATTATCCAACATACGTTCAAAAATACAGATAATACAGTTAACCGTTTACTTATTGTTATTTTCCGAAACAATAATTACCTTTATATCATTCTGATTTTATCACATAATATAGCTTACTTTGTAAGTTAAATACTTCTAAAGAATGTCCATGCAGGTACCCGCCGGTGATTTGTTAAAAAGGATTGTTGATCCATCTGATTTAAAGCAATTTAAGGAAGAAGATTTAAAACAGGTTTGCAACGAGCTACGCCAGTATATTATTGATGTGGTATCGGTAAACGGCGGCCACTTTGCTGCCAGCCTGGGTACGGTTGAACTAACGGTTGCCTTACAATATGTACTAAACACCCCATACGACCAGCTGGTTTGGGACGTTGGGCACCAGGCATACGGGCATAAAATACTTACCGGCCGGCGCGAGCAATTCCACACCAACCGACTTCATAACGGCATTAGTGGTTTCCCAAAACGCAGCGAAAGCGTGTACGATACCTTTGGCGTTGGGCACTCTTCTACCTCTATTTCGGCAGCATTGGGTATGGCCGTGGCATCGCAATACAAAGGCGAAACCGACAGGCAGCACGTAGCGGTAATAGGCGATGGCGCCATGACGGCCGGGCTTGCATTTGAGGCCCTGAACCATGCCGGTATAGAAAACAGCAACATTTTAGTGATACTGAACGACAATAACATGTCGATAGACCCGAACGTGGGTGCACTGAAAGAATACCTTACTGATATTACCACCTCCAAGCCCTACAACCGGTTTAGGGATGATATAGCAAACGTACTTACCAAGCTATCGGCTATTGGCCCGGATGCGTTTAAAATTGCCAAGAAGATCGAAAAAAGCATTAAAGGCACCCTGCTAAAACGCAGTAATTTCTTCGAGGCGCTTAAATTCCGTTACTTCGGCCCGGTTGATGGGCACGATGTAGAGCATTTGGCAAAATTGTTGAAAGACCTGCGCGATATCCCCGGCCCTAAGCTGCTGCATTGCATCACCGTAAAAGGTAAAGGCTACGCGCTGGCCGAAAAGGACCAAACCAAATGGCACGCGCCCGGCTTGTTTGATAAGATAACCGGCGAAATAAAGAAGACCAAATACGATAAGCCGCAACCGCCTAAATACCAGGATGTTTTTGGGCATACCATTATAGAACTTGCCGAGGCGAACCCTAAAATTATGGGTATTACCCCAGCCATGCCATCGGGCTGTTCGCTCAACCTGATGATGAAGGCCATGCCAAACCGCGCGTTCGACGTGGGCATTGCCGAGCAGCACGCCGTAACTTTTTCTGCGGGATTGGCTACACAGGGGCTGGTGCCTTTCTGTAACATCTACAGCAGCTTTATGCAGCGTGCTTACGATCAGGTGATACACGATGTTGCCCTTCAAAACCTCAATGTTATCTTTTGCCTGGACCGTGCCGGCATTGCAGGTGCAGACGGCCCAACCCACCACGGTGCTTACGACCTGGCCTTTATGCGCTGTATCCCCAATATGGTGGTATCTGCCCCTATGAACGAAGAAGAACTACGCAACCTGATGTACACCGCACAACAGGAAAATATGGGCCCCTTCAGCATACGTTACCCGCGTGGCAACGGGGTGATGGTAGACTGGCGCAAACCATTTAAAGCTATCCCGGTCGGCAAACGCCGCAAAATATGCGATGGCGAGGATGTGGCAATAGTTTCTATAGGTGCCATTGGCAA
>CBFGNE010000299.1:0-5410 GCA_965649995.1 uncultured Mucilaginibacter sp. | reverse complement strand
AACCATGCGCAAACTAAAATTAGCCGAACTTAACCGGGTCACTGTTGATGAATTTAAAGAACAGGACAAACTACAGGTAGTAGTGGTGCTGGATAATGTGCGCAGCATGCACAATATAGGCTCTATATTTCGTACATCAGATGCGCTTGCGGCCACGGCAGTTTACCTCTGTGGCATTACCGCCCAGCCTCCACACCGCGAAATTGAAAAGACAGCCCTTGGCGCAACCCAGTCCGTTACCTGGCAATATTTTGACGACACGGTGGCGGCCATAGCAAAACTCCGCAGAGACGGCTACAAAATAGTGGCTATTGAGCAAGCCGAAAACAGCACCATGCTGAATGAATTTATGCCATCCCGCCATGAAAAATACGCCCTGATATTCGGCAATGAAGTAAATGGCGTAAGCGAAGAGGCTATGCAATTAATAGATACCTGCATCGAGATCCCGCAATTCGGCACAAAACACTCGTTCAATATTGTGGTGTCGGCAGGGATCGTCCTTTGGGATTTTCACTCCAAACTGTATAGCTAAGTGGTTAAACCATTGGGATAAGGTGACTGGATAATGTTAATATTCTTAACTCCAATCTATATTTTTCCCCAACAAAAAAGCCCTCCCGATTGCTCAGGAGGGCTTAATAATATTAAACGTCCGGAAGATTAAACTTCTTCGGTTTCTTCAGTTTCAGCAGCAGCTTCCGGCTCTGCTTTAGCTACCGGGGCTGCAGCAATAGGAGCTTTTTTAGCCGCTTTGCTTTCAGCACCTTCCATTTGCTCTTTTAACTGAGCTAATACGCTAAGGTCGCCTAAAGTTGATTTCTCAACTGATTCTTTCACTTTCTTAACCGCGTTGTTAGCAGATTTTGCTTCTTTTTTACGGTTTTCAAATTCCTGTACACGAGCATCAGCGCGAGCTTCTTCCCATATACGTGAGTGTGAAATAACGATACGTTTGTTTTCTTTATTGAATTCGATGATCTTAAACTCAGCAGCTTCTTCAGCTTTTAAAGCTTTACCATCTTCTTTTACCAAATGCTTGGTTGGGGCAAAGCCTTCAACACCATAAGGTAAAGCTACGATAGCGCCTTTATCAGTTACTTTCAATACAGTACCTTCATGTATCGAATCGATAGTGAAGATAGTTTCAAAAGTATCCCAAGGGTTTTCTTCCAGCTGTTTGTGGCCTAAGCTCAGTTTGCGGTTATCAATATCAAGCTCTAATACTACCACGTTCAGTTTTTCGCCAACCTTAGTAAATTCGTTAGGGTGGTTTACTTTTTTAGACCATGATAAGTCAGAGATGTGGATCAAACCGTCGATGCCGTCTTCCAGTTCAACAAACACACCAAAGTTGGTCATGTTTTTAACTGTGGCAACATGAGTAGTACCAATTGCATACCTGGTACCGGCATTTTGCCAAGGATCAGGAGTTAATTGTTTAATACCAAGGCTCATTTTGCGTTCGTCGCGGTCTAAGGTTAATACCTGCGCTTCAACTTCGTCGCCAACTTTCAGGAATTCCTGTGGGTTACGCAGGTTTTGAGACCATGACATTTCTGACACGTGGATCAAACCTTCAACACCCGGGATAATTTCTAAGAACGCGCCGTAATCAGCAACGGTAACAATCCTGCCTTTTACTTTAGAGCCGATAACGATGTTCTCGTCAAGCGACTGCCAAGGGTGCGGGGTAAGTTGTTTTAAACCTAAAGCGATACGTTTTTTCTCATCATCAAAATCAAGCACAACAACGTTGATCTTCTGATCTAATGATAATACTTCTCTCGGGTGCTCTATGCGGCCCCAAGATATGTCGGTAATGTGCAGTAAACCGTCTACGCCACCAAGGTCGATGAATACACCAAAATCGGTAATGTTTTTAACGGTACCTTCCAATACCTGGCCTTTTTCAAGCTTGGCAACAATTTCTGTTTTTTGGTTTTCCAAATCGTCTTCGATAAGCACTTTGTGCGATACCACAACGTTTTTAAACTCGTGGTTTATCTTAACAACTTTAAATTCCATTGTTTTGCCCACATATACATCATAATCCCTGATAGGTTTGATGTCGATCTGTGAACCTGGTAAAAAGGCTTCAACGCCCATAATATCAACAATTAAACCACCTTTAGTACGGCTTTTTACAAAACCTGTGATGATCTCATCGTTATCCAGTGCCGAATTAATGCGCTCCCATGATTTTTGAGTTTTAGCACGTTTACGAGAAAGCACTAACTGTCCGTTAGCATCTTCCTGCGATTCAACAAATACTTCAACTGAATCACCGATCTTCAGATCAGGTGTATCACGGAATTCAGAAACCGATACCAAACCGTCAGATTTGAACCCGATGTTTAATACAACATCTTTGTTATTGATATTTACAACAACACCAGAGATAATTTCGCCTTTAGTGATAGAGCTGAAAGTTCCATCATAAAGTTTTTCAAGTTTCTCACGGTCGCTATCGCTGTAGTTACCAAATTTTTTGTCATCTGCATCCCAGTCGAAATCTTCCAGTGGTGCAACTGCGATCTTAGATTTGATCTCTTCGATTGATATCGAATCAGCTTCTGATTCAATAGTTTCTTTTTCTGCGGTTGCAGTAACTGTACCCAGTTCCGCTTCCTTAGCTTTTAATTCTTTTTCTGCTTCTTGTTTTTTTGCCATTAATAAATTTTACTCCTTTTTCCCAACACTTAATTGGGACTGCAAAGGTACGGATATAATTTTTATAGATAAAAATATTTTTACTGTTAAATATTGATTTTTAGGCGGTTTTTGGTAGGATTTATAAAATTGGAGGAGGGGATTAAGGGCTTTATGGAGAATTTTTGGTTATTACTCCATAATCAATGCCATATCAGCTACTTAAATCGTTGGTATTATGGCGTTGCCTGCGGCCCGCGCTCTCCGTTGCAAGTCCGCACTTCGCTACGCTGCGTTTACGGGCTTTCCACTACTATCGCTAACGCAGGAAATTTCGTCAAGTAAAATTTTCGGGGACAGTAATTTATTTGGGCATGCTTAATTCAGCTAAATTTTCCCATAACGATTTACAGGAATCTAACATTATGAATTTGCCATCCTCAACCTCCTTCTTGCTCTGCTTCACTTTTTTTACAAAATCGGAATTATAAACGCCGCCGGTTGTTTCTGTCGCAATTTTATCAAAATCCGCTTTTGCATATACCTTCTTCTTTATCATAACTTCCCCCCTATTTCCTCATAAATCTCCATAAAACTATCCAACAAACCAAGGCGGTAGGCTAATACAACCTCCGTCATGGCCAATTCATGCTCCGGGGTAAACGGGTCGCGCCATACGCGCATGCAGATGCGTTTAAGGGCGTAGGTAACCTGCTCCAGGTTGGCATAAGTGTGCAGGTAACGGCTTCTTTTAAATTCCTGGTAAAACTTAGCGAAGATGGCGGTGTTCTTCATACCCGCAAAAGCCAGGAACTCATTAATGATCTCCACATCGCAGCTATCCAAATGACCGTAAAAATCATCTACCGATATTTTATTGGTGGTGATGAGCAAGTTATCCAAAATGAGTTCGATAGTGATGTGCCCTAAAAAGAATGGTTTTACGGGTGAACCGGCAATGACAGGCGTAAGCAATTTTTTGAGTGTGTGCGAATGATGCAGAAAAAACTCCGAGGTATGAAAGTACTTATCAACCAGCAAATGCTTATTCCAGCCGGCGATGATGGAGTTAACCTTAGGGTTTGCATGCACTAATTTTTCGGGGTGAAGGATGATGGTCTTGTCGGCATTTTTCAACAGGTCGGGCAGTACGGTACCTAAGGTAAAATAGCAATCGGTAGTGTCCCGGTCGAAATAATAATGCGACAAAAAATTCATAGGCAGGGGCTAAAATGTTCCGTTTGTAGCAATAAACGAAAATTATGCCATATAAAAAAGCCTTAACACAGGTTTAATAGCAATATCACCCCCAGTTTACACAGGCAAAAGCCATAAATCATTTACGTGGAAAGGATAAACTGCTATCTTTGCCGTCCCAGTAGCAACTGGGATTGAAAAGATATACACATGAATTTTGTAGAAGAACTACGCTGGCGCGGCATGCTGCACGATATAATGCCCGGGACTGAAGAATTACTGAACAAAGGGATGGTTTCCGGATATATAGGCTTCGACCCTACTGCTGACTCGTTGCACGTGGGCAGCCTCGCCCAGATCATGACGTTGATACACTTCCAGCGTGCGGGCCATAAGCCATTTGCATTAGTTGGCGGCGCTACCGGCATGGTGGGCGACCCCTCCGGTAAATCGGCAGAACGTAACTTACTGAACGAAGAAGACCTGCAGCATAACCTTAATGGTATAAAAGGCCAATTAGAAAGGTTCCTTGATTTTGAAACCGGCGATAACGCCGCCCAAATGGTGAACAACTACGATTGGTTTAAAGGGTACGACTTTTTGAACTTTATCCGTGATGTTGGCAAGCATATCACCGTGAATTACATGATGGCCAAAGATTCGGTCAAAAACCGCATCAATGGCGATACGGGCATGTCGTTTACCGAATTTTCGTACCAGTTGGTACAGGGCTACGATTTTTACTACCTGTGGAAAAACCGCAACTGTGCCTTGCAAATGGGTGGCAGCGACCAGTGGGGTAATATTGTTACCGGTACCGAACTGATCCGCCGCAAAGGGCGCGGAGAAGCTTTTGCGCTGACCACCCAACTGATCAAAAAGGCTGATGGTACCAAATTCGGCAAATCCGAAGGAGGCAATATCTGGTTGGATGCAGCAAAAACATCGCCATACCAATTTTACCAGTTTTGGTTAAACACTGGCGACGACGACGCAAAAACCTACATCAAGATATTTACGCTGTTTGATAGGGAAACCATTGAAGCGATGGAAGCAGAGCACGATGCCGCCCCACACCTACGGACACTGCAAAAAGCACTGGCGAAAGATATCACGTTGCGCGTACATGGTGAAGCTGAATACATCAAAGCCATAAAATCTACAGAGTTTTTATTCGGTAACACCGGCATAGAGTTTTTAAGTGAACTAAACGATGAAGAAGTGCTGGCCATTTTCAGCGGTGTGCCTAATTTCAACGTTAGCAAAGCCGATTTAGAAACAGGCGTACCTGTAACCGACTTGCTGGCAGCCAAAACAGCCATTTTCCCGTCTAAAGGCGAAGCAAAGAAAATGGTACAGGGTGGCGGTGTAGCTATCAACAAAGAAAAAATTGGCACTCCCGATGATATTTACAACGTGGATAATCTCATCAATAACAAATACTTAGTGGTGCAAAAAGGCAAGCGGAATTATTTTTTAATTGTTGCCGAATAATTTGCGTTTTATTTAAACAATAAAGCCGCGCATCACTTCGGTCAGCCTGCCGCCAAAGGCGCGCCAG
>CBFGNE010000298.1:0-5411 GCA_965649995.1 uncultured Mucilaginibacter sp. | reverse complement strand
TTACGGCGTTCTCCATCGGTTTTGGCCCCGTAACCATCATCTTATTTACGGGGTGTAGCCCCGCATCGGCAATGATCTTTAATTTACGGCAGGGTAATTCGGGGAAAAGTGATGTTTGCAGCCGCGAATAGGAAAATATCCCGCCAAGCAGCACAATAAACAATACCAGGCTGATGGGCTTTTTATGGGTGATAAAAAAGTTTTCCAGCTCGTTCATGGCTTCACAACTTTAACCCTAGCGGTATCTGCTAAACCATAATTGCCGCTTATGGCGATGCGGTCGTTTGCGTTAAATTTTGGCGACAGTATTTCCACCCTCCCGCCCGACTCGATGCCTTTTTTTATCAACGTTTTAATTGCTATGGTATCGTTAACCAGCTTCATCACCCAAAACTCATCCTGTGTTTCGTTGGATAATACAGCCGATTTTGGCAACGACGGCGCACTGCTTTTTGCCGACTTGATGAGCAGTGCTTTCGCAACCAAGTTTTCGGGTATGGGGTGCGCATTGTTTACTTTAATAACAATGCCTTGCGTTTGCGAAAGCGTATCCACAGACGGCATAGTGGAGGCTACATGCCCGTTCAGTTTTTCGCCGTCGGGCAGGGTAAGTGTTAGGTACTGGTTGTTTTGTAATGTTCTCTTTAGTTCATAGGGTAATTGCAATACAAAAGCGAAGCTTTCCCTGTCGCTGATGGTGGCCAGTTGGTCGCCATCCTGCACATAATCACCTGCCTGGTGTGTTAATTCGGTTACGTAGCCACTGCGCGATGCGCGGATGCTGTTGATGCCGGTAAACTTAAAGGTGGTATCCAGCACGTTGATGGTATTGCCAATGCTTTGTGCCTCCTTGGTTTTTATGGTGAACATCAGCTGCCCTTTTTCCACGTAGTGCCCGGGCTGTATATTTACCTTTTGGATATAGCCAATAGCGTTTGCCTTTACATAGTTTTTTTGCAGGAAGATAGAAGTGGCATTCAGTTCGATCGAATCAGCCATTGCGCTGTTATCCACCGTAGTAATAGTTATCGGGGTTTGGGCATCGGAAGTAGCTTCTTCTTCCTCATCGGGCGCCTTGCTGCCGCAGGAATAAACGGTTATAATTACCATGCAGGCCAGTAGGATATAAAATGGTTTAAAGGCGTTTTTCATCATCGGCTCCAATAATTAAGTTGGTTTATCAATTGCAGCCTGCTTATTACGTTTTGTGCCAGCTGGTTTTTTATGCTGAGGTAACCATTGATGGCCAATATCAGGTCGGCAATCTTCAGGTCGCCTGTTTGCATCAACTGCGTATTTACTTTTATCAAGCTTTCCGAATATTTAAACTGCTCGTTTATCTCGCCTATCAGCTTATCATATTCGTTTATTTGCTGGTTTAACTGGTTTATTTGCTGCCTGTATTGGTTTAAGTTAAAGGCTTTGTAAGCTTGCTGCGCTTCCTGTTCCAGGGAAAGCTTTTTATAAGCCAATTTTTTTTGCCCGCCATCGTAAATAGGCATGCTCAGGCTAAAGCCAACACTTGCGCCAAAGTTTTTATAGTACTGGCTGGTAAGGTCGGAGTTATAGCCCCCGTCGGCAAAAGCGCTTAATTTTGGCTTGTAGCTATAATCAATTAGTTTACGTGCATTGGCAAGGCGGAGGCTATCTAATTGGTACTGCTTGAAAAATATACTGTTGCCACGGTCATACGCCACCGTGCGCTGCAATTCGGGCTTGGCAACCTCGTATATGGTAGTATCGGCTATGCCGCTTAAATAATTCAGTGTGGCAAAATCGGCTTTGTATTGCAGTTTGGTTTGCGAAAGCTGCAGCTCTGCACCTTTCAATGTTACCAAAAAGGCGAGGTAATCGCTTTGGCGGTAAACATTGTTGCGGGTGAGTTTTTTTAACAGGTCTTCTTCTTTGCTAAGTAACTCCACGATGTCCTGGTTAAACTTTTGCTGCTGCAGGCTGCCATAAGCGGTTATATATTGCCCTATAATAGTTCGGCGCAGGTCCTGTTCGGTTAATTTAACACTGTTCCGCAACGAATCCTGCTGCAGCCCAATTGCAGCAAACTGCGAGTTCAGGTAATCTTTACCAATGAAAGATTTGCTGATGATGAGTTGTCCATTTAAGGTGTGTTCGTTAGTGATGGCAGCTGCATACCCATAACCTTTTATAACCGGGGCGTAAAGCCCGCCCGCATTCAAGGCAACTTGTGGTTTAAAACCCGCACGTATGCGCACGCTATCTATTTGTGCAGCGAGTACCTGGTTGTTAAGGTCTTTTATCAGCGGGCTGTTTTTTAATGCCTGTTGCAGGTAATCGTCCAGCGTTTTGCCTTGCCCTAAACAACAGGTGCTAAAAAAAAGAAAAGCGAGAAAGTAGAAGAGCTGCTTTATGTACATATGTTTTAAGATACGCCCGTTCCTGTTGTACTTTGTAAATATGAAATGCAATTCTGTACGAATTTTGTACTGTTATTGCGAGTATACTACAAGGGGCGCTATACGCCGGTGGAGAAGTATGGCGATAGTGCCACCAGCGCAACAGTACTACAGCTTAAAATGCGGATAATTAGAAGTTAACACAGAAACTATGTTGTTGGCCGGAATGGCTGTATGCTAACCGGAAATCATAATTATCGCACACCTGTTTGCAAATGGTTAAGCCCAGCCCAATGCCTTCCGAGTCGCTTGATTTATGGAACCTTTTTAGTGCCTCATCGACATTGAAAGTGTTTTTACCGGTATTGCAAACTACAAGCTGCTGAGGGTTAAGGGTGATGGTGATTTCTCCTCCGTGGTGATTGTGCCTGATGGCGTTGCTGATCAAATTGTTCAAAAGCACTTCCATCAAAAGCTTGCTTGCCCTCACCATTTTTTCTTCAAGGTTGACCACGAGCTTAATGTTTTTGCTATGAATAATTTCTTCGTGCTGATAAAGGCACTCTTCCAAAATTGATTTTACATCAACATCGTCATCGCCACCAATTAACCCGTTCTCTATTTTGGCTAATAACAGCATTGATTTGTTGAGCCGAGTAAGGCGGGCAACGGTACCATATATATCGTTCAACAGTTTGCTTTGCTTATCGGTAAATTCGTCAGTTTGTAGTAGGGTATCCAGTTTGGAGTTGATAACCGATATGGGGGTCATCAATTCATGCGAGGCATTTTCGGTAAAGGCCTTTAAATTTTGATAGTCGTTTTTTACGCGGCCCGCCATCAATAATACTGCCTGATCTAACTCTTTAAACTCATCTATTCCTGATGGGATGCTGCTCACATTGGCCTTATCGGCCAGGCTAAACTCTTTCAACTGCGCCAAAACCCTGTAAAACGGTTGCCAAATGCTTTTTAATATCACCCGGTTCAGCACCGTTAGCAATACCAGCAAAACAAATATTACACAAATAGTTATCAGGAAAATAATCTTGATAAGGTATTCAGTCTCCACTTTTGATTGGGTTACCAGTATGCGGTAATATTGCCCCTTTACTTTCACAAAACTGATAAGGGCCCGCCCTGCCTCCAGGTCGTTTTTATCAACTTCTTTATAAACGGTATCTAAAAACCGGCGCCCGATGCTGCGGTTGCCCAGCGGCATAAAGGTTATCTGTTGATGGTTTGATTCGTAAACCTCCGGCAGCGAATGATTAAGTCTTACGTAATTAAATACCTCGTTTTCCTCCAGCACCAGGTCTTTATCGATCTGGTTGGTGAGGATTTGGCTAATAGTGTAATAATAAATAATACCCGTAACCAGCATAATGGCTATGGTAGCGGCTATGTTGATCCGGTTGAATTTATTTAGCAGTTTCACGCCTCAACAAATTTATAGCCCATGCCATAGGCGGCCTGTATATAGTCGCGGGCGCCACCTTCTTCCAGTTTTTTACGGATGTTTTTAATATGCGAATAGATAAAGTCGAAGTTGTCAGCTATATCGATGCTATCGCCCCAAAGATGCTCTGCAATGGCATTTTTAGATACCACCTTGCCACGGTTAGCAATAAAGTATAATAGCAGGGAGTACTCTTTACGCGTAAATTTTATGTTTTGGCCATTCACCGACACCGTTTTTGCTGCCAGGTCTATACCAATCTCGTTAAATTTTAGGACGTTATTGCCATTGAACGATTTGCGCCTTACAATGGCGGCCACGCGTGCTTTTAATTCGGAGAGGTGAAAGGGCTTGGTTAAGTAATCGTCGGCGCCAAGGTCGAGCCCCAGCAAGCGGTCATCCAGCGAGTTTTTAGCGGAGACGATAAGCAGGCCATCGTTATGTTGATGGTTTTTTAGATGGCGGACAATATCCAGCCCGTTACCATTGGGCAGCGTTAAGTCGAGTATAATACAATCGTACCGGTACACGCTTACTTTGGCAAGCGCCGATGTAAAATCGTTTGCAGTTTCGCAAATGCTATCCCCATCGGTAAAATAGGCCTCTATGCTATCCCGTAACCCGGTTTCGTCTTCTATAATTAAAATCTTCACCCTTTAAAGTTAGCAGTTAAAATTGGAGAAAAGTTGTATACTGGGTACGGCACCACGGTGTTATGCATAATAATTTAACTTTCAGGATGTTGTGATGGTTGTGTGCGGCCAATCGAAAAATATCTGTTAATTATTAGTGTTGGTGCAACAATTAATCGTTAATTTTATCTACGGTAATACCCCTCTGACATTGCCCATGCCAATTCTAATACGATGAGATTAAGGTTATATGTATCGTGCGTGCTGTGTATTTTGCTGCAACAATCCGTTTTTGCTCAGCAAGACAATTACGAGTTTTCGCGGCTTGATATAACCAACGGGCTGTCTGATAATCAGGTCAATTGCATCTTTAAAGATGGAAAGGGCTTTGTTTGGTTTGGTACAACATCCGGGCTTAACAGGTACGATGGCTCGAAATTTAAAGTCTTTAAACGCGATATCAAAAACCCGAACTCCCTTGCCGAGAATCATGTGGTACGGATAGAGCAAGGCCCCGACGATAAATTATGGATATTTACACATAGCAAAATCAGCATTTACGATCCGCTAACAGAAAAGATCTCTAATAATATCAGTGCTGAAACTGCCCGCTTTAAAATTTCAACCAACCAGATAACTCACGTACGTAAGGATGCACAAGGCAATTTTTGGTTCGTAACCAACCAGACCGGACTCTATTGCTATAACCCTGAAAAAAAAACGACTCTTTTTTATAGTACCTTATCAAATTCGGCAGGTATCCTGCATTCTGATTATGTAATGGATGTTGTTGCCAGCCCGGGGCATTCCATTTGGCTGTTATATAACGATGCTGTATTAAACGAATTAGATACCAAATCAAACAAAATAACCCGCCGTTTTGAAGGCTTTGCCAAGGCAGTTGACCTAAGGCCGCGCAACTATACGCTTATGATGGATAATAAGCGT
>CBFGNE010000297.1:0-5418 GCA_965649995.1 uncultured Mucilaginibacter sp. | reverse complement strand
CCTTTACAACCGCAATTGCTTAAAGCCCGTTTTGGTTGTTGCTATAAATGCAGGTGACGACCGCATACAAGAATATGGTATAGCCGGCAAGCCCGATTACAAAAAGCGCGGCGCCAAAGCAGGCTTATATACCCAATTCATCACTACCGAACTGCTCCCAGAGATACATAAAGCGACAGATATAGATCATTTTGAAAGCACGGCCTTCGCGGGGTTTTCGCTTGGCGGCCTAAGTGCGATGGATATTGCCTGGAACCACCCGGACCTGTTTGACAAATTGGGTGCATTCTCCGCCTCTTTTTGGTGGAGGAGTAAAGACCTTACCAAAGGCTATACCAACGACGACCGCCTCATGCACAGCCAACTAAAAAACAGCGATGCTAAACCGGCGCTAAAATTCTGGCTGCAAACCGGCACTAAAGACGAAACTGCCGACCGCAACAAGAACGGCATTATCGATTCGATAGACGACACCATAGATATTATCATTGAGTTGGAAAAGAAGGGCTACGCCCGCCCGGCGGATATTCAATACCTCGAAATAGTTGGCGGCAGCCACGACACCGAAACCTGGGGAAAAGCTATGCCTAAGTTTCTGCAATGGGCGTTTGGGAAGTAGGCCGGGATTAAACGGATTTTTACGATTAACGGATTTTTATAGTGATTGGAACAATAATAATTCTGTTTAAAATCTTTTTAGCTATCGTTCGTCATCAAGGTATATGTACAACTTAATTCTTCCGTTGCATTCCCTTGTCCGCTGGCTGGTACTTTTTAGTTTGCTTGCTGCCATCTTTCGCTCTTACCAAGGGTGGCTGGGCCGCAAAGCTTATGGTAAATTTGACGAACGCCTAAGATTAATTACGATTAACATAATTCATATACAATTTGTATTGGGCATTTGGCTTTACCTGGTCAGCCCGATAACAACCTGGTTTATCCACCATTTTAGCGAAGGTGTGCGCCTGCGCGAGATCCGCTTCTTTGGCATGGAGCACATCACCATGATGTTGATCGCTGTTGCGCTGATTACTGTTGGGGCATCCAAAGCTAAGCGGCAGGTTACCGATCACAATAAATTTCGCACGCAGGCCATTTGGTTTAGCATCGGGTTGCTGATCATCTTAAGCTCTATCCCATGGGCGTTTTCACCGCTGGTTCACCGGCCGTGGTTGAGGGCTATAGGATGATCCCCGACTTCTTTACGCTACATTAACGTGGTAAAAATCCTTACGGTGTTATACCGCTTATGGCTATTGCTCCTGTGTGGCAATGGGCAGCCCACGGCGGCTCCACTCGCTCCAGGAACCTACGTATAGCTTTGGGCCGGTGATGCCTGCATGCTCCATGCCAAGCAGTGTGTGGCAGGCTGTAACGCCCGAGCCGCAGTGCACTATCACATCCTCCGGCTTTACATCACCAATGGTGCCTTTGTAAAGCGTAGCCAGCGCTTGCGAAGTAAGGTACTTGCCCTCCGGCGATAGGCTGTTACTATAAAACAGGTTTACTGCACCGGGGATATGGCCGGCAACAAGATCTAATGGTTCCGTTATGCCCTGGTAGCGTACACCCTCGCGCACATCTATCACTACGCGGCCCTCGTCTTTAGCTGCTTTTTTTACTTCTTCTATATCTACCGTGTTGGTATACGCTGCAGCTATGGGGTAGGCCCCAACTGCTATATTTCGATATTCGCCTGTGTCAAGTGCAATGCCTGCATCTGTGGCGGCTTTTAAGCCTCCGTTAATCACCTGCACATTGGTATGCCCTATCGAGCGCAGCATCCACCAAAGGCGGGCACCGCCCATTGCAGCGGCTTTATCGTCATAAACTATTACGTGGCTACCGGGCGTAACGCCCCAACGGGCTAAAGTACCGGCAAAGTCTTCTAAAGCAGGCAGGGGGTGCCGGCCACCAAAGGCTGCGTCGGCAGGTTTGGAAGCAAGGTCGGCATCCAGCCCGGCAAAAACAGCCCCGGGCAAATGCCCGGCAAGGTAACGCTCGTGCGCATCGGCACCCGCGCGCACGTCAATAATAATGGCAGTGCCATCCAATATATGCGGATCGGTAATTTCAATAAGAGGAGACATAGGCTATGTGTTTGTAGCCCAAATATAGAAGTTAGCTTCGAGAATCAAGAGAGAAGAGCCAAGAATCAGGACAGCAACGAAGCAGAAAACCGCTCTCTACTCACTATTCCCCACTTACCAACCAACTACTGCACCATCTTATTTGCACAGCACGAACTCGCAAATGCCTCTGGTTTTGCTTTAAATACAAAGCCCATGCTCAGGATGTAGCCCATGGCCTCGTGCAGGGCCTGGTTGCTTTTAAACATAGGGTTGGTATTAATATCGGCATGTACTTCTAGTTCCACATCATACAGGTCCAGCAAATCGCAGAGTTTGTAGGCAATGTCGATGGATTTTTGCACTTCGCTAAGCATACGTTCTTTAATGCTCATTTTTTGCGAGGTGCGCTCCTGGTGGATAAACATGAAAGCGCCGCGTGCTTCGCGGATAAAAACAATTACGGTTGCAAAATCGGTAACCGAGCCTTTTACCTGCGAATCTGTGCCGATGCAAACTTTAAGTTTGTTGCCCAGGTTGGTTTCGCGCTCAATGGCTCGTTCTACTTCTTCTAAAATGGGTGTTTGGATGATCTCCCCGCTAAATTTTTTCCAGGCCATAAAAACAGTTTTAAGTGATTTTTAGTACGGACCTTTTTACGGTCTATAAAAATAAGCGATTAACTATTGCTTAAACGTTATGTATGCATAATTTATTTGTTAACATTTTATTGAATATTAACAAGTTAGCGGGTGATTTCAGATGTGCAAATTTCAAATGTGCAGATTTTAGATATACAGGCGTTAAAAGAAGGAGGGCGGAAAACTAACGCAACAAAAAAAGCCGCCCCTGTACAGGAACGGCTTAGCTTAAGTTTATAAGGAGTATATTATCTCGCCTTGTAAGGTTTTGCCTTTTTTACAGGTAGGTGAGGTTTGCCTTCGGGGTGTATCTCGGGTGCGCCAACCATGGTCATGGCGCAACGGAAACCGACTTCGGCGCTCGATTCATCTTCATCCATAAAACGGCGGGTTGCAGGGTTCATCCAGTAAGCCAAATCGTTCCACGAACCGCCTTTATAAATTTTAGAGTGGTCGTTAACCAATGTGGTTGTACCGTACAAAACCGTATTAACCGAATCGCTTTCGCCCCTAAAATCCGGGTTGTAGGCTTTACCGCTGTATTTGATAGAATTTGGCGTTGTTAATGGTTTAGTGCCACCTGTAGCAGGTGTTGCGCCGGCAACTGCATCGCCGGTGTTAAGGCCCTGCTGCTGCGCTATCATTTCGCTGTATTTTAATTTTTTGTTTGATTTTGCCGGGTCTTTAATAGGGCGGCCATATTTATCTTTAGCATAAAGCCCTTTAACCGGGTCGGCAAGGCGTTTGTTGGTAAACTCGTTACCGCGGAAAGGGTTAAAATCTTCCACCTCTTCAAATGAAGTTTGGCGGTAGGTATCGGCAACCCACTCGTTTACGTTACCTGCCATATTATATAAGCCAAAATCGTTTGGTTCGTAAGAACGTACCGGTGCGGTAATATCTGCCTTATCATTCAATCCACCGCCAACACCCGCGTTATCGCCGGCACCACGTTTAAAGTTGGCCAAAATTAAACCACGTGTTTTACGGTTAGGCGAGCGTACGCCCAGGCCATTCCATGGGTAAACTTTGCCATCGTTAATGTTTTCAAACTCGGTATTGCCCGCAAGCGACAAAGCGGCATATTCCCATTCAGCTTCTGACGGCAGGCGGTAGCCTTGCTTTAATATACCGTCTTCTATACGTACAGGCCTGCGCGGGCCGCCTTTGGCAGTACCGGGAGCGACATTTGGGTTGTTATCTTTCGGCATGTTTTTGCCATCTACACCGGCACCTCTTATCTGGCCGTTTAAGTAAATATCTGTATTGAAAGGTTCTTTTAAGCCACCTTGCGCGCCGGCAGGTGTTGCGCCTTTTTTGCCGCCGCCTGCAGCTTGTTTCCAGGTCATCATGTAATTATTCTCGCGCAGGATGTTTTCGTTGGTACGGTCGGTACGCCATACGCAATAATCTTGTGCCTGGTCCCACGTAACACCTACAACCGGGTAATCCTGAAAGGCAGGGTGGCGCAGGTAGTTTTCTACGTAAGGCTCGTTGTATGATAGCGGTTTACGCCAAACCAGGGTATCGGGTAAAGCGTTATAGTACAATTCGCCATCATTAGGGAAGGTGATGTTTATCCAATGCAGGTAATCCAGCCAATCCTGGTTGCTTACCTCGGTTTCGTCCATGTAAAAAGACGGTACAGTAACCCTGCGGCGCACGTTGTTATAATCGTAGGTAACATCCTGGTCGGCACTGCCGCCCAATACAAAGGTACCGCCCTCTATAGGCACAAGGCCCGGGCCGGGGGTAGGGTGTGTTTGCTTAAAACGCAGGTAACCACCGTTGGTGCGGTCGTTATAGGTCATCCCCGTTTTTTGCGATTGTTGTTTATTACTGCAGCTGCTTAGCAATGTGCCAAAACCCAACAACACTAAAGCAGTATTAGTAAAAAGTGCTTTCATACTTTGCAAAATATCTATTTGGAGGTAAATTTAATAAAAATCAATAATAAATCAGCCTAATTAATACCAATTTTTAAAAACCGGTATTAAGTCACTTTACTTAAACGGATTATTTATTTGTTGAGTTACAATAATTTGACGTATTATTGGTTTTAACCACAAACTTAACGAAAGCTTAGTTTTATTATTTTAAATATTAGAACTAAATTGCACGCAATGAAGTATAGTTATACTACCAAGATTGCTTTCTGTTTTTTATTTGCACTGCCCGTTGTTGCTTCCGCACAAACGGGTACCGATGGCAGCGGTGCAAACGCTATTTCAACAGCCGTACCCTTCCTTAATATAACGCCCGATTCGCGCTCGGGGGCCATGGGTGAGGCGGGCGTAGCGCTTTCGCCCGATGTAAATGCTAATTACTGGAACCCGGCAAAGCTTGCTTTTTTAGAAACTAACAATGATGTTTCTTTATCCTACAGCCCATGGCTAAGGCACCTGGTGCCCGATGTTAGCCTGGCCTATTTAAGCTTTGCCCATAAACTTGATGAACGTAACACCTTCGGCGCTTCGCTAAGGTACTTTAACCTGGGTAGCATACAACTGATAGATGATAACCAGAACGACCAGGGTACTTACAAACCAAGCGAGCTTTCTATCGATGCATCTTTCGCGCGGAAGTTTGGCAACAACCTTTCGCTTGGTTTAACCATGCGTTATATATACTCCAATTTTTCGAACGGTGCATTTGTATCGGGCGGCAGCACGGCACAAAACAAGGCAGGCAATGCTATTGCAGCCGGA
>CBFGNE010000296.1:0-5446 GCA_965649995.1 uncultured Mucilaginibacter sp. | reverse complement strand
ATACTCATTTTTATATGTTATATTCACACTTATTGTTCTTTACTTCTTTAAAGCGGGCGTTTACGGTTTACTTATAGCTAACGCGTTAGGCATTTTAATTGTGCTTTTGTATTTGTTTTTTGCCAATCAATATTACCGCTACATTTTTATAAAAGCCCCTATTGATAAAGTGCTGATGAAAAAGATGGTTACGTATTCGTTGCCGCTTTTACCAAATAGCTTGAGCTGGTGGCTTGTAATATCTGCTACCAGATACATTATCCTTTACTTTATGGGGGCAGCTGCCAATGGTATCTTTGCCATCTCGTTTAAGTACCCAACTATATTACTTGTTTTGGGTAGCATATTCAATTTGGCCTGGCAGGAGAAGGCAATTAGAACAATTGATGACGAAAATAAAAGCAAATATTACTCGGAAATTATTGACAAGTACGTACGGTTTTTATTCGGCGTGGTAATTATCCTGTCGTGCTGTTCAAAGTTTTTAATGAAAAACATGGTAAAAGCCACATTTTTTGACGCCTGGCGCTATATGCCGATTTTGCTGCTCGCTGTAACCGCGCAGGCTTTGGTTGCTTTTTATGGAGCAGGCTATATTAGCAGTAAGGAAACAAAGGGCGCCTTTACCTCATCTGTAATTGGAGGCGTGGTATCGGTTGTGGTTAGTCTTTGCACCATACAATTTGCTGGCCTTTACGGCGTTAGCGCATCTATCTTAGTAGGCTTTGTTGTAATGCTGGTGATACGGATAAACCAAACAAAGCGATACTTTCAGATAGATTTGCCATACCAGCTGATTGCCGAGTTAACAGTGCTGTTTTGCATAATAAGCGCCAACAATTATATCGAAAACAAATACATATTTTCCGTGGCGCTCGCAGCCTCGATAGGGATATTTATTTTCTACAATAAAAATTTTATTAATATAACTAAATCCAAATTACTTAGCTATGGAAAAAGATAAGTATGGTTTAATGGGATGTTCCCGGCCATTATCTAATGTTGGCGATTTTGTTCAAAGCATCGCAGCAAGACAGTTTTTACCGCAAGTTGATGTGTATTGTGATCGTGAAGAGCTCAATACCTACGACGGCGATGACGTTAAAATGATTATGAACGGCTGGTACATGCATGAGCCCGCAAATTGGCCGCCGTCTGATAAGATCGACCCATTGTACGTAGCCATGCACATAAACCCAACCGCAATTGAAGGCATGACCAATGAAGCAAGCCTGGCCCATTATAAAAAGCATGAGCCAATAGGCTGTCGAGATATGGCTACCTATGAATTGCTAAAAAGTAAAGGCATCGATGCATACTTTTCTGCCTGTTTAACATTAACGTTGGGCAAAACATATAAACGGGACAGCATTACCGATGATATTTACATCATCGATCCGCTTTTTCATTACCTAACTCTCGCAGAAACGATAGCTGCACCTAAAAAATTGGCAAATCGCTTGCTTAGCGGCCGTTTTTTTAAAGAACTTTCGTTAAAAAATAACGTGCTGAAATCGGTGTTCACAAGCGAATTGCTGCAAAAAGCCAAATACGTTACCCAGATGGTTCCGATAGTAAATACGGAACAGAGTTTTAAAACTGCCGACGAGTATTTAAAAATGCTTGCTAATGCAAAGTTTGTGGTAACATCGCGTATCCATTGCGCCTTGCCTTGCCTTGCTATGGGTACACCTGTAGTATTTTTAAATGGTGGGTTTGGTGGTAAAGGAGGCCGGTTCGACAGCCGTTTTGGAGGACTTATTGATTTATTTAACCGAGTTGATATCGACAAAAACGGTAAAATGACTTACAACTTTGAGCACGATGGCAAGATTGGTGTTAATACACCACTGGTTAACAAAACATTGCACATTCCTTATGTTCAGGCTATCAGTAAACGAGTTGAAGAATTTATAAAAGGTTAACTACAAATACCCAAAGGAATTTACCGTTTACGCTGATATGAAAAACCCGGTTGCTATACCCTTGCACATTTCCGATAAAATTTTAACGATAGGCACGCCCTATAAAGAGTTTAAAGGCGGCATAAGTATAGTAATTAATACCTATTCTAAGTACTTTGAAAAATTCAATTTCCTTTCTTCATATAAAAGGTCAAAGTCTAAAATAGTTGTATTTTTTTACTATCCGTACTTTGTTTTTAAACTATTTTTTTATTTGCTGTTTAAGCGCCAAATAAAAATAGTACACATTCATGGTGCGGCCAAAGGCAGTATTTACCGCAAATATGGGGTGTTCTTCATCTCGAAATATATATTCGGGAAAAAGGTAGTGTACCACAGCCATGGTTCTGAATTGAAGGAGTTTTACCACGATAGCAGCAATACTATAAAAAGATTCCTGAAGCATTTTTTTTGCAGCGCAGACATAGTTATATGCCTGTCGCAGCAATGGAAAGATTTTTTTGTGGAAACATTTGGCGTAAAACAAATTGCTATACTGGAAAATATTGTGGAGCGCAATAGCGCCACAAAACCCGAATTTATACCTGGTAACCCTGTAACTTTCCTTTTTTTGGGCCTCATTGGTGCCCGCAAAGGGCTATTTGACCTTTTGGAAGTATTGAAAGACAACCGAGGGGTTTTTGAAGGGAAATTAAACTTGCTAATTGGCGGCCGGGGTGAAGTAAAGCGCTTGGAGGACTATATAGCCGATAATAACCTACAAACGATGGTTACCTTTGAGGGCTGGATAATAGGCGAAAAAAAAATATCCCTGCTTGAAAAAGCCGATGTTTACACTTTGCCATCTTATAATGAGGGGCTGCCTATTTCCATTTTAGAGGCACTTAGTTACAAATTACCCATATTAACAACTCAAATAGGAGGCATTCCAGAAGTAGTTAAGGAAAACTGGAACGGCTTTTTACTTACACCGGGCGATAAACCAACTTTATTTGAAAAATTAAAATGGTTTACCGAGCATACCGGTGAGATTAGGAAAATGGGGCAAAACTCCCAGGAAATTGTAAAAAACTACTATGCAGACGTGGTTATACCAAAACTGCAGCAAATTTATATTGAACTGTTAAAAAAATAAATACCGGGCGTTGCCTGTAAAAAAAGAAAGAAGACCTCACCATGAAACGAGTATTAAAAACCTATTACGCCGATGTGCCAAACATGGGCGATCTGCTGAATGAATTGTTAATAAGGGATGTTTTTGGCTACGATTTGAAAAGGCACAAACCAGCAACTGCCGAACTTAGCGTAATTGGAAGCGGCATGGATTGTTTTTTGAGAGACACCCATGTTTACCCCCGTTATTGGTCTCTTTGGCAAGAGTTTAGGGCCAAATTTACACCGGGCCCGCTTAATGTTTGGTGTACTGGTTTTATTTCAAACGACAAAAGCGATAGCCACGGCTTTTACCGTGAAATGAACTTCTGTTCGGTAAGAGGTAAGCTCACTAAAGCCAGGATTGAAAAAATATTGGGTAAAACTTTAGATATCCCTGTTGGCGATGGCGGCTTAATAACTCCCTATCTGTTCGATAAGCCTATCGCAAAGAAATACGCCGTAGGTATAATCCCTCACTTTAAAGAACAGCAGGAGCCTATTTTTCAAAAAGTAAAAGAAAAATTTGCCAACTCGTTCATCATCAATTTACGTGACGACCCAATGGAAGTTATCCGTCAAATAGCGCAAAGCGATATCATCATCTCCAGCAGTTTGCATGGGCTAATACTGGCAGATAGTTTTGGTATCCCCAACCAATGGATAAAAGTTACGAGCAACTTAAAAGGCGACGGATTTAAATTCGACGATTATTATTCCGCGTTCGACCTTAAATCAAACCCTATAGATACAAATACTACCGATATCCCATCAATCAACCAAATTATTGACAGTTTTAAAATTACCCCGGCGATGATGGCGGCAAAACAAAAAGAAGTGTTTGATGCTTTCCCTTTTAAATAAGCTTATTTGATTAGTAACGCTGTTGAAATACGTATTAATTGAATTCTTAAACAGCCCCAGCAAAATTGCTGGGGCTGTTTATTTTTGGTAAAATACGTGTTACCTGCAAAACATGCTGCATGGCGTTTTGTTAACACACAAGTACTCAGTAGATGAGCGTACCTGATATATTAAACTTATTTTCAATTAAATAAGTTACAATTATACCACCCTTCCATCGTTATTAAAGAATAATACAGAAGCCTCCGCATGAAAAATATAAAAATTATACGTTCAATGGCAACCGCAATAATTTTAGCATTTGCCTGTAGCCACAGCATTGCCCAAACCGACTACATAGGCTCAAGCAAAGTGCCCGAACATCCAAGGCTGTTGTTGCTGAAAGGCGAGGAAGAACGCCTTAAAATTGCTGCCCAAAGCCCTCAATGGGCTATAACACAGCGCATAATTCTTAGCCAGTGCGATAAGATGATGTACCTGCAGCCAATCCGTATCATTACATCGGCTAAGCGCCTCAGCAATTCAAGGGAGGCTCTGCGCAGGCTATTTTTTCTTTCCTACGCATGGCGGATAACCGGCAACGATAAATACTTAAAACGAGGCGAACAGGAATTGCTGTCAGTATCGGCCGCGCCGGATTGGAACCCTGCTATTTTTTTGGATGTCGCCGAAACTACTTTAGGCGTATCAATTGCCTACGATTGGCTTTATAGCGGCATATCAGCAGAATCGAGAGGGATTGTGAAAACAGCTATATTAAAAAAAGGACTTGAGCCTTCGCTAGACCCAAAATACAATGGCTGGCTAAAATGGACGAATAACTGGAACCAGGTTTGCAACTCGGGCATGGCCTTTGGCGCTTTAGCCATTTACGAAGACAACCCCCAGTTGGCTAAAACTATTATCAACCGGGCCATTACAACAACACCATTAGCCATGGCCGAATATGCGCCTAATGGCGCCTTCGTAGAAGGTTTTATGTATTGGAGCTACGGCACCGATTTTAACGTAATGCTGATAAGTGCCCTTAAAAAAGCTTTTGGAACGGATTATGGACTGACAAAACAACCCGGCTTTTTGTCAACCGCCGGCTACATGGAAAATATGACCGGACCAACCGGACGGGCCTTCAATTATTCCGATTCCAGGCCGTATGCAATACAGCCAGATGTTTCGATGTTTTGGTTTGCAAACGAACTGAAAGATCCGTCATTACTTTGGGTAGAGCGTGGCTACCTTGCACGGCCAAAAACAAAGGACTTTGCATCAAACAGGCTGTTACCAGCTGCTATAATTTGGGGCAGCAGTTTAAATTTAAACACTGTATCACCGCCTGCCACAAAAATGTGGGTCGGCGGGGGCGAAAATCCTGTGGCACTGATGCGCACTTCATGGACGGACCCCAACGCCATATATGTTGGCGTTAAAGGCGGTTCGCCCTCTATAAGCCACGCCCACATGGACGCAGGCTCCTTTGTAATGGATGCAAACGGTGAGCGATGGTC